>JBGMRJ010000036.1:8002-26413 GCA_048061315.1 Gammaproteobacteria bacterium | reverse complement strand
GATCCAGATTGCTATTATTCGGTAATTCAGCAGTATAACTGCCAACGAAATACCCAAAATCCAGTAATAACGCACTGTCATTGGTGGTGCTGGCTTGAATAACATCACCACCAAACAAGTTTACAGGCTCACCATCAATAAAAATTGCAGCGGCTACTTCCATACTACTGTCACCAGCATGTTGATTAGCACCCACAGCGGCATAATATCCGGTTGGCGGTACACCGGGAAGCTTATTACTTGTCTCAAAGCCACACGCGCCAAGGCTGGCACTGAGGGCTAGAGTCGAAATAAAAAATAGTAAATTTTTGTTCATTACAAGTTTGTAAACCATAATATTTCACTTCCAGATAAACATACAAAAATAACCACTATTAAAATAAGTTATTTAATAGTATAACTTATATTATAGGTATAGCCAGTTTAACAAAAGACAAGGCTAAAAACGATTACCGATTAAGCGGTAATTGACATAAATCACTCGAGTTCGTTCATGCCGACCTGCCGAATGTCCGCCCAGCTACACAAAAATTCGTAAAGGGCTCGCTATATAAGCAGTAAAAATGGCATTATTCTAAAAATAATTACAACACTAATGTGGTTTTTGGAGTAAAAATGAATACAAATAATGATGTCACAAAAAATGACAATAATAGTTTCACCATGCAGGCCATTGAAACGACAATCCGATTAGGTTTGATTTTTTTATTATTATCCTGGTGTCTGGATATTATTCGGCCTTTTATTCTCCCGGTAATATGGGGCATTATTATCGCAGTTGCTATTTACCCATTATTTATAAAATTAAGAGCTATGATGGGGGGACGAAATAAGCTCGCAGCAACAGTCTACACCCTGGTAATGGTTGGCTTACTCGTTACGCCAACAGTCATGATCTCAGGTTCGTTGATTGATTCATCACAAAATATAACCGAAAATATCCAACAAGGCACCCTGGTAATTCCACCACCCAATAAAAGTGTCAATGAATGGCCGCTAATTGGTGAGAAAATTTTTACAATTTGGTCTCAAGCAGCAACCAATCTTGAGAGCACCTTAAAAACCTATTCTGCTGAAGTTAAAAAAATTGGCAAAGTTATTATTAGTGCAGCCGCTGGTGCGGGTGGCACGGTATTACAATTTGTTTTATCAATAATAATTTCTGGAATATTTTTAGCAATGGCAAGTGGTGGTCACAGTGCTGCATTAAAAATTTCACAACGTCTTGCAGGTGAAACCAACGGTAAAAAGTTTAATGATCTTACTATTGCGACTATTCGTAGTGTCGCACAAGGTGTATTAGGTGTCGCCGTCATTCAAGCGGTACTTGCGGCGATAGGATTATATTTTATGGACGTTCCTGCATGGGGCTTATTGACAATTTTGATTCTGGTTTTGGCTATCGCTCAATTACCCCCGATTCTTATTTTAGGGCCAATTATTGCTTATGTATTTTCGTATGCCGACACCACACCGGCAATTTTATTTACTATATGGTCAATCATTGTCAGCGCCAGTGATGGCTTTTTAAAGCCACTGTTTTTAGGCCGCGGTATGGCAACACCAATGCTGGTTATCTTATTAGGTGCCATCGGTGGCATGATGTTATCCGGTATTATCGGTTTATTTATAGGCGCAGTGGTTTTAGCTTTAGGTTATGAACTATTTATTGCCTGGCTTGACAATGACGTACCTCAGGTAGAGGAAGCTAGTTGAGTTAAGCTTATGAAACGTTTGTCGTTGAACATTATGAATTCCTGCTAAAATCATGACGAAATAACGATTTTTTGAACAGAAGCATTCGGTAGCAATAACAGGATCAATAAGAAAATGGTTAAACCAATTTCCAAAGAAAATAACTTCGCTTATTTAACGACAATATTGGTATTTCTGCTATTTGCAAGCGCTGTTGTTGAAGAATTTGCCGGTCATTTAGGGCAACGAATTGTGCAAATATCGACAATTTTAACTCTGGTTGTGGGTATCTGGAGCCTCAAGTCCAATTACTCCTGGTTTCACAGTAAAATGGGGACGGCAATAGCGTTAGTCATTATTTTGATTATTAATATCATTCTTGATCTGATGGGACTCGACTTTCTGCAATTATTTATCCTGTTAGGTTTTTTTATCTTTACTACCTACTTTGCTGCTAGGCAGGTTCTATTTTCAGGTATTATCGATGGTAATAAAATTATTGGTTCAATATGCATATACCTGTTGATGGGTCTAATCTGGTGTATCCTGTATCTAATTATTCTCGAATTTGAACCCAATGCCTTTAATGGTTTAAGTGCTGCAAGTTGGTATCAAAACTTTCCTGAAGTCACCTATTTCAGTTACGTAACTTTAACCACTCTGGGCTATGGCGACATTAGTCCAATATTACCGATTGCACGATTTTTTGTCTTCATGGAAGCGATTGTGGGAGTATTTTATATGGCTATATTAGTCGCCAGTTTAATTGGTGTTCGAATGTCTGAACATAATAAGCATCATTAGTTATACAAATAAATTAACATTTTATAGTAAGCAAGGAACTTAAATAATGTCCGAATCTGAAAAAGTGGCTGATACATCTGCTGAGTCTAACAATACTGCGGATAATATAAATAACGATCCGGTTAAACGAATAACCAAAATAATTCTTTATAGTGTCGTGTTTTTATTTATCTGGTATGTCGTATCTGATCGACTCGCACCCTGGACAGATCAAGCTCGGATACAAGCCTACGTTATCCCAATAGTACCGCAAGTATCCGGTAGAATTGAAACCGTCACTGTCACTCAAAATCAGGCAGTAAAATCCGGCGAGCTGTTATTGAAAATTGATGCAACAGATTATGATCTGGCTGTAAAAAAAGCCGAAGCCGATCTGCAGATAGCAGGTCAGGGTATTGGTGCTGACACAGCATCGGTCTCAACCGCGCAAGCCAAACTGGTTGAAGCTCAAGCTAATCTCAACCACATGCTGGTGCAAAGTAAACGCGTCTATGAAGTTGTTAAAAAAGGTGTATTACCGCAATTTGAAGCCGATAAAGCAACCGCCGCAGTAGCCACTGCAAAAGCCAAAGTCGTTAGCGCACAATCAGAATTAGAAAAAGCAAAATCAACATTGGGTAAAAAAGGACAGGACAACCCCAAAATTCAAGCTGCTATCACGACTTTAAAACAGGCGCAACTGGACCTATCACGCACAAAAATTATAGCCCCGTCTGATGGTGGTATCACCAATTTAAAAATTGATGATGGTCATTATGCCAAAAAAGGTGCCGCGGTAATGACCTTTATCAGTATTGATGAAGTCTGGATACAAGCCAACTTACGTGAAAACAGCATTGCCAATATCAAAGCCGGTAATGAAGTGGATATCGCTCTGGATGTCGCGCCTGGTAGTATTTTTAAAGGCAAAGTCAGTAGTGTCGGATTTGCTGTTAAACAGGATTCAGGTGGTGCAGTTGGTGATTTAGAAACCATCAAAGGCGATAGTGGCTGGTTGCGCGACGCACAACGATTCCCGGTCATTATTACTTTTGATGATAACAGCTCACGCGGTCTGCGCCGCCTGGGCGGACAGGTTGATGTGCAAATTTATACTGGTAATAACTGGATTATTAATGCACTCGGCTGGATTTGGATCCGCGTAATGAGTTGGCTTTCTTACATTTATTAATTATGAGTACCTCTAACTTATTATCACTTACCCTAAGACGAATAACGCTCTTTCGTAATAAACCGAGTATATTAACGGCTATCCGTGGAAATCAACAAAACATTCGCATTATACGATTTGCTGTCGGTGTTACTTTAGCCGTTGCATTATCATCCGGCATTGACTGGCCATTGGCTTTTTTAGTTCCAATATTAAGCTCAGTATTTTTAGCCATGCCAATTCCCCGCCCAAGTTTACACGTCGGTCTTAAAAACATGCTTTATACCGTAAGTGCTTTTTTTATTGGCGTGGTATTTACATTATTTTTATTACCCTACCCACTTGCCTATGTACCGATGTTAGCTCTGGCATTATTTAATTTATATTACATGCTTAATCGGGGTGGTTCTTTATGGTTTGTGTTGATGGCATTACTGGGTGTCCTGATATTACCGATGCTGGGTAATAATAGTGAAGGCTTGGCTGCTGGATTTGCATATGGTTTTGTAGTATCAGGTTGGGTAACCGTCCTAATGTTATGGCTAGCATTTTTTCTAGTCCCTGATCCAGTGGATACACCGGCTATGCCCAAAAAACCCGGCTTACAAACCGGATTTTCGTTGCCTGCCGCACAAGCCGCCCTTAAAAGTACAGTGGTAGTCTTACCATTGGTTGTGTTGTTTATTACATTAAATTTGCTCGAGCTGATCGTGGTTATGGTTTTTACTGCAATTTTCACCCTGGCACCGGATATTAGTAAAGGTAAAACTGCCGGAATTAATTCGATGAAATCAACTTTAATTGGTGGCTTCTATGCTTTTATGTTTTATTACTTACTGGTAGCCGTTCCACAATATTACTTTTTTATCACGTTAATGTTTTTAACGACGCTGGTATTTGCCCGTAATATATTTTCAAATAAACCCAATGGCAAGTATTATGCCTCTGCTTTTTCTACTTTATTTATTTTGGTGAATTCAAGCCTGGGAGAAGGTGCTGATTTCACCTCGGCATTTATTATGCGATTTACCTTTATTTTATTAGCAACGCTCTATGTTGTTTTTTCCTTAATGTTATTTGAGCACTATTGGCCACAACAACAAATCACAAAATAAAATACTACGGAATACTGGACTATATTATAACATCAGAACTATAGTAATACTTTTAGGAGTGACACATAATGGAAAAAAAAATAAGTTACATGAAACAGCTCAAATTATCTTGTTTGATATTGTCAGGATTTTTTACAATTTCTATGGTCTATGCAGAAGAAAAAATAGAAACACAATACCCGGATACTGTAAAAATTCAAATAGGCTATTATTTTATAGCCGATACCAATACCGAAGTTGCAGTTAATAGTACAGTAGGTAATATTGGTACTGTAATTGAGCTGGAACGCGATCTCGATATTGATGACAAATTAGGTATCCCTAGAATTGACGCATATTATCGATTTAATAATAATCACCGAATTGATTTTTCCTGGTTTAGCATAGATCGTAAAGGTACGAAAACAATATCACTGGACTTTATTTATAATGGCGAACTATTTAGTGCCAGTGAATCTATTGCATCTGAAATTCAAACTGATTTTTATAAAGTTGCCTATGCCTATTCTTTTTATCATAACCCGAAAGTAGAATTATCAATTACTGCCGGACTTAATTTATTAACTTATAAAATAGGTTTAAATAATTTATCTACTGGAAATAATCAATCTGCGGAAGTAACTGCACCATTACCAGTATTTGGCCTACGTATGGATTATTCAATTACACCTCAATGGTCAGTCCTTTATCGAGTTGAAACATTTTATATTGATATTAATGATAAATTTCGAGGTTCATTAATCGATGCCGAGGTGGGAACCGAATATCGATTTACCAAACACATTGCTCTGGGTTTGAGTTTAACCCGCTTTGCAATTGACGCTAAAATTAAAAGCCCTAAATATACCGGTGGCTTAAACGATTTATATCGTGGTATTAATTTATTTGGAATCGCCTATTTTTAAACCCTAAATCTAAACCAGGAAATAAAATGAAAACTCGCACATCATTGAACTTATTAATTTTATTACCAATAATTTTTTTATCCGCATGTTCCAGCATCACGGCATATCAGATTGATTTATTGCCTGCCCCTGATGTATACGTTAAAAAACTAGTCAACCCGTTTCCAAGTAAAGACATAATCGAAACTGGACCCTATAAAGGTATTTTATACGCAACGGATCGGCTCCCATCTAATAATAAACACGATGAAATTTACTACCGGAATGAACGTGGCCAAGGACTTTTACGACTTGGTATCGGTGAAGTAGAAATCGATAGACTCGTTTGGACGGTAAAAGAAGAAGTTGCATGGGATGAATTAGTAAAAATTTCTACACAAAAATTTAGAAAAAAAACTTACCCGCTACAAGTTAAAGGATTAACAGAAATTGGAATACTGGATCGCTCCTATAATGTTTTTAATGAACTTAATTCAAAAATAACTAATCCAAAGGCTCCTGCACAAAAATACGCTGAATTAATAAATAAAAAATTCAAAATGTCACGCAAGAAAGACATATACATTTATGTACATGGTTATAACACAGTATTTGAAGACCCCTTATTAGTTGGATCAGAACTATGGCACTACCTGGGCTATGATGGAGTCTTTATTGCCTATGCATGGCCCGCAACACCGCGTGGCTTTGCATATTTGGCAGATATGGATACGGCCAAAGTTACCAGTCGCAATCTGCGCTTTTTGTTGGAATACTTATCCGAAGAAACCGATGTAGAAAATATACACATCATTGGTTATAGCATGGGTACCCGGATAGTAACTTATACGCTTGCAGACATTGCGCTAATTCATTATGGCAAACCTTACAAGAAAATAAAGAAAAAAATTAAAATTGGTAATGTTATTTTAATTGGCAGTGATCTCGAACTCGGCGTCTTTGGTGGCTATCTACTTGATGGTATTCTAAATACCACTAAGTCTTTTACAATTTATAACTCAGGTACTGACTCTGCCATGGGTGCTTCAAATTGGTTGTTCGAACGACCTAGACTCGGTGAAGCCTGGCCCGAAGTGGATGTACCTATAATATTATCCAAGTACTTAGGTAAAAATAAAAAATTACGTTTTATTGATGTCACAAAAGCAGAAAATGCCGCCAGCGGTAATGGACACCATTATTTTATTGAAAGCCCCTGGGTAAGTAGTGATTTATTATTAACATTAAATTTCGATTTAACACCACAACAGCGTGGCCTGGTCTTAAACAAAAAGACCAATATGTGGTATTTCTCGAAGGATTATCCAGAACGAGTAGAGTCAGAGCTTAAGAAAATAGATCCCAAAATTTTAAATGCTAAAATAACTAAATAATACAATCAAACACTTACAAATTAGGGCTAATTGTTGATACAATTACCCCAGTTATCTTTAGGTTAATAATTATTTCTATTTGAGGCGCTGAGTATGTCACAGAATAATAATATACGATTTATAATTCTAACTTTTATAATTTTGATTTCCCCGTTTAAACTTGTTTTTTCAGGAACTGAAATTACACCAATGCTCGGCTATCGAATAGGCGGCGAATTTAACCAGGTTGATAACACTGCGACACTCAAATTTGATGAATCCGAATCCTATGGCATTGTGATTGATCTTGATTACAATAAATACCAACAAATCACGCTACTCTATAGCCGGCAGGACACTAGCTTGCTGTCATCTGAAGCACTTGTTGTCAATCCATTATTTAATGTTGATATCGAATATTTTCATATTGGCGGAAACCAGATCTGGATAAAAGACAAAATGCGACCATTCTTTGGTGCCACAGTTGGTGCAACACATTTTAGTGCCCAAGGACGCAATTCAACCACCAAATTTTCATTAAGTATTGGCGGTGGTAGTAAATTCTTTTTAACAAAACGAATCGCATTAATGGTGGGAGCCCGAGGTTATGCTACATTTGCCAGTAATTCCTCATCAATATTTTGTGGTCCAAATGGTTGTTTAGCATCGGTATCGGGTAGTGCGTTATTTCAATTCGAAGCAACTGCCGGTGTCACGTTTCGGTTTTAATCGATATTTATAACGCTGATATTTTCAATGTTTAAAAATACTATCTTACGATTTATATTATTATGCTCTGCAACATTATTTATAAATGTTTCAATCTCTGACGAAATTCAACTTTTACAAACTGTTAATACCACAAGCCCACGCAACACGCTAAAAAGTTTTATTGATTCGATTAATATTGCCTATACTGAGAGTGTCGCGATTCAAAAATCCTATATGCGATCCAGTAATCTTTTTCTGACCGTTCAGGAAGAAAAAAATCTGAAGGCACAGCAATCCCGAATTAATTATGCAAAACGAACCTTAAATCTCAGTGAGTTACCAAATGCCCTTGCTCAAAAAATTGCAATGGATAAAGTTCTAGAACTCTATGAAATACTTTCTCGTATCGAACTACCCGATTTCAAAACCATACCCGGTTTAATCGAAATGGAAGCCCGTGAATTTAAGAACTGGACCATCCCTAACACCGACATAACCATATCACGCGTTGAAAAAGGTGCTCGCGCAGGTGAGTATTTATTTTCACCTGAAACCGTTGAACAGTTATCAGAGTTTTATCAAGTCATCAAGAACGCCCCTTATAAAAATGATGCAATCCCTGGTATTTATGACGCATATCATTATGGCACCGCGGGTTTGCGTAATATTATTCCCTATAAATGGATTATAAATTTACCCGATTGGTTAACATTTATTATTCTGGATCAACCAATTTGGCGCTGGATTGGTATTATACTGCTTTTGTTAATCGTGATAATGACTGTATTCCTGATTCATCGATGGGCAATTCGATGGTCCTCAAAAAATTCCGATAATCAAATTCGTAAAATCTGGGCAAATTTAGCATGGCCGGCAAGTTTACTATTTTTAATCCCTTTTATAGTTCATGTTCTGGAAGTAAATTTACGTATTAGTGAAATTCTTTTTGGCCCAATTACAATAACACTATGGACATTATTTACTATCTCACTAACCTGGATTGTTTGGTCTAGTGGTAACCTCATTGCAGAAAAAATTGTACATTCTAAAAATTTGTTAAAAGGCGGTATTGATAGTCAGTTAATTCGGTTAGGTTTGCGTCTGATTAGTTTTATTTTAGCCATAGCTGTGGTGGTCGTAGGCTCCCAAAAACTAGGGTTACCGGCTTATTCTATTATAACCGGCTTAGGTGTTGGTGGTGTTGCCGTAGCATTCGCGGCAAAAGACAGCGTGGCAAATTTATTAGGATCTCTGGTTATTATGTTTGAGAAACCTTTTCGCGTTGGACATTGGGTTAAAGCCGGTGATGCTGAGGGCACAGTTGAAAGTGTCGGTTTTCGCAGCACACGAATTCGAACATTTTATAATTCTGTGATGTCAATACCCAGTGATAAACTAATTAACACTGTTGTTGATAATATGGGGATGCGAAATCTACGTCGGGTTCGCTCTACTTTTTATATTCAGTACAGCACCGACCCTCAAAAAGTTGAAAAATTTATTACTGGCTTAAATGCTATTATTAACGATAGTGACTTTACCAGCGAGGATAATATTCAAATTGCATTCCGCGGATTCGCAACTTACGGCCTTGAAATATTACTCAGTTTCTTTTTAACAGTATCTGATATTAACTCTGAGTTACGTGAACGACAAAATATCATGATAGCCATTTTAAAACTGGCAGACACTATGCAAATTGAATTTGCAATACCGGCAAATCTAAATGAAACGGCGTAATTTTTTAAAAACCATTAGTCTATCAGGACTTGCTATCGCATCAAGTGGTTGCCAGTATATACCTCGGTATGGATTTTTTAACCCGTGCCATGAAACAGGCTTACCGCCACATTTAGCAAACCATGAGCTAGTGCAAGAAACCTGGCAAGGTATCGATACTAATCAGGTATGGGATTGTCACACTCATCTGATTGGAATGGGTGATAGTGATTCTGGTATCTGGCTAAATCCAGACATGAAATCATTATTGCACCCCATTTTTTACACTAAATTTAAATTTTACATCAATGGTTCTTGTGCAATCCCAAATAACTCTGAGACATTCGACGAAGCTTACGTTAACCGCCTGGTGCACTTGCATGAAAGTATGCCGCCTGGTTTTCGATTTTGTTTGTTGGGTTTTGATTACTATTATACTGAAAAAGGTAAAGTTAATAAGGACTACAGTACTTTTTACACACCAAACGACTATGCTGCCAAAATAGCTAAAAAATATCCCAATCAATTTGAGTGGATTGCTTCAATCCATCCTTACCGCGAAGATGCGCTCGAAGCTTTAGAATTTGCTGTTAAAAATAATGCCCGTGCGGTGAAGTGGCTACCTTCCGCAATGGGAATCACTCCCGATAGTAAATTATGTGATGAATTTTATGAGGCGTTAGTTAAACACAATATGCCATTATTAACGCATGTTGGCGCAGAGCAAGCAGTGGAAGTCCCCGGTGGTGAACGTAATGAAAATCCCCTGCTCTTTCGGGGAGCATTGGATCACGGTGTGAGGGTTGTATTTGCTCACTGTGCGACACTCGGAGAAAGTATTGATTTAGACAAAGGGAAAAATGGTCCTTATGTTGCTAATCTTGATCTATTTGCACGAATGATGGCGGAAGTTAAATATGAAAATTTATTGTATGGTGATTTATCAGCAATAACCCAGGTAAATCGCGATAAGGAATTAATTGAAAAAATCGTAACAAACGAGCAATGGCATTCTCGATTATTATATGGCTCTGACTATCCACTACCGGGTGTTATGCCGGTATTCTCGCCCCATAATTTTTCTGACTGGGGGTTTCTGCCTGAAAAAGAAGCCGATGTATTAGCTGAAATTCGGGAATACAATCCAATTTTATTTGACCTAATGTTAAAACGCCGTATCAAAATTAATGGTGCACAATTCTCAACTCAAGTATTCGAGTCAAAACGTTTTTTTGTAAGCTGAGTATTTTTTCATTTAATTCTGTAAATTTTCAATTAATCTATTTACGGATTAAATATCTATACTTATACTGTATCCATGTCAGAAGATGATATATTAGAAAGAACCTATATAGACTCTGCATTGTTTATTTTTAGTGATGACAGTAAACATCTAATTGAGTCGATTCAAAATAACCCCTTCAAAACACAGATAACAACATTAGCATTTGATGAATTTAATAAAGATCCTAAAAGCGCATTAACAGCTGTCAATCATGTTGTGGTATCCGGATCACTGGATAATATTAAAGCCGTTTTTAAGCTCGCTATGGCATATAAATTCAGTGTCGGTTGGTTACTATTAGAATCCCAAAAAGAGATACAGCGATCTCTTGAGCAACCCAAAGATTTAAATAGTGCAATCGAATTAGCATTACGGAAAAACTCTCAACTGATTGATATTATTTTATGCAATGGTCAAATTGTTTTAAACAAAGCCTCTCTCGGACGGGTACCATTATTAGATACAGTCAATGATATCGGTTTTTTTGATTTTTTTACAAAAGCTTTAATAAAGCTCAAGGATATGAAATTATTAAAGTTCAGTTTTATTACTGCGAATGATAAAAAAATTAATACCGCCGCAAGTGGCTGCATGATTTTACAACACTACACAAAAAGCCTGGCATCGAAATTAATTCAGCACGATAGTTCCATGAGTGATGGTTCTATTTCTTTAGTAATCACTTCACCTTTCTCGGTTATCGATTATTTAAAATTTATCATTCAAACATGGCATCGAACCAGCACTCAGAAAAAATTACCCAGTGGCGTGGGCTTTATAAAGAGCAGTAAAATAACAATTGAAACCGAAATGGAATTAGGTGTCTTTATAGATGGTAAAAACGAAACGCATACTCCAGCCCATTTTGAAGTAATAAAAAATGCACTTAATATTAATCTTGGTGACTGGTTAGAACAGGAAAGCAACAAGACAGCAATCGCTAAAGAAAGAATTCGGATTGATAATATTCCGGATGAAAAAGAACTTCAAAAATCAATCGGTAAAAATATTACTTTTTTTTCATACGCATCAGAACAACGGTTTCGTGATTTATTTTTATCCTTACGGGAAGATTCTAAAGTAAACTCAACTTTTATTGTGTTAATGCTATTAAGCACTGCACTGGCCACATTTGGTCTTTACCTCAACAGTGCAGCAGTAATCATTGGCGCTATGCTGCTGGCTCCATTAATGAACCCCATCGTATCGATTTCAATGGGACTGTTACGACAGGATAAAGGCTTATTTGATGATTCGGCAAAGAAAATACTACTGGGGATTTCATTAGCATTATTTGTATCTATGTTAATTGCATTAATGTTTCCTCATAAACCCGTAACGCCTGAAATGTTAGGCCGACTTAACCCGACATTATTGGATCTTGCAGTTGCAATAATTTCCGGTATTGCTGCCGCCTATTCAAAATCGTATAAGGAAGTGATGCAGTCATTGGCCGGTGTTGCGATTGCTGTTGCACTGGTTCCACCACTAGCCGTAGCTGGTGTTGGTTTAGGGCAAGCCGATTTAGGGTTTTTCTTACAGGCTTTTTTACTATTTTCAACTAACCTGGTAGGAATTATTTTAGCAGCATCACTAACTTTTCGAGTTTTAGGCTATTCCCCTGTTGTTAAAAACAAAAGGGGCATGCTATTTGTTGTTTTATCTCTGGCATTAATTTCAATCCCGCTTTATCTCTCTTATAAGCAAATCGTTAATACGCTGGTATTACAAAAGAAAATTGAAAAAGAGCGGTTTTTGATTAATGATAAATATATAATTATTAAAAACGTTAGAATAACCTATTCCCACGATAAAAAAATAATAGACATGAACATCTATACTCGTGATACTTTATCGCGTTGGGACATGGACAAATTGAAGCAAAAAATACAATTACAGTTTGATGAAAAATTATTTCTTCGCACCCAAATAATCTACATACTTTAGACTAATATGAGACATATTCTTACCTATAGCGTAATTTTATTTATTTTTAGCAGCATTATCAGCTGTGAAAAAACACCTGCACCTACGCCATTAAGTGGCTTAAAAATAAAGATTGGAATAATTACATCGAATACCGGAAAAAACGCCTCTATCGGTAAACAAGGTTTAAAAGGTATTATCCTCGCCCAAAAATTGAACTCGACTCTTGAAAATGGTGATGAAGTTGAACTATTTATTGAAGATGATCAAAGTAACCCTGTTGCAGCGATTAAGGCACTTAAAAAATTAGTTACTAAATTAAATGTCTCTGCAGTTTTACTCTTGTCTGATAGCAATTCAGCAATTGCGATTGCTAAAATTGCCAACAAATACAAAACACCGATAATCGCAACAATTGCTACCAACCCGGAAACAACCCAGCACAGTGATTATATAAGCCAACTAGCATTTAATGATTCAACCCAAGCCACAGTGGCTGCACTCTACATTCGCGATGAGTTATTTATTAAACGAGTCGCAGTATTTAATAATCCTGACAATCAATATTCTCGTTATTTAGCAAATGAATTTGCTCAAAAATTAAAATCTATTGGTGGTAAAGTAACTGATTTTATTAATTTAAGTACACAAAATCCGAATGATTTTCCGAAGATACTGAAACAAATCCAGAGAAATGAACCAGTTTTACTCTATCTACCTGTTACAACAAGTGACGTTCTGGCAATTGCAAAGGCTGCAAGCAATTTAGACTGGACACCTAAAATGATAGGCACTGATGGTATGTTATCGCGTGTTTATGTGGCACATATAAAAGATTTGGATTTAGTTAATGGCATGCTTGCAACCGACTTGTATTCCAGCGATATGGAACGTTCAGCTTACGGTAAAAAAATCTTTAATTTGGCTAACAAAACAAATACAGACATTAATAGCCATTTATTAACAGGGGTTGAAGGTTATGGATTATTACTAAATGCCATTAATCAATGCGAAGCACCGATTAGCAGAAAGTGTATCAATAATGCAATACGCACCGGTGAAACATTTACTGGCATTACCGGAAAAATAAACATTAACAAAAGTGGTACAGCAGAACGAACACTGTTTATTAATAAAATCGAAGGAGAAGAACTCAAAATGGTGGTTAAGGTAAATTAACTTATGCTGCCGCACGTAATTCAGATGGCGACTTACCCGTCCAGCGTTTAAACGCTCTGGTAAAATTACTGGTTTCAGAAAACCCTAACAAATAACTAATTTCAGTAATACTTAATGCTGAATCTTCAACATATTGCTTCGCTAAAGAACTGCGGGTTTCTTCAAGAACTCGTTTATAGCTTGTCCCTAAACCCGATAATTTTCGTTGTAAGCTGCGTTTACTCACGTGTAATTCACTGGCAATCATATCTTCATTAACAGCACCCGATGACAATAAATCAACTAATGCGACTTTAACCTGATTTACAATATCATCACGATCTAACTTTGCTAAATGCGCCATGATAATTTTATCATTATTATGCGCAAGCTCGGCATTGGCGCTTGATAATTTTTGTTCGAGCATCGCAGCATCAAAAGTAAACCCGGTTAATTCTGATGAAAATGTGATCGGTGCTCCAAAATAGTTAATTAAATCCTGTTCATGATCCGACCCGGGTCTTTTCATTAATACCGTATTGGGTGAAAATTTCTCGCCATAACTCATACGACATAATTTTATAACTGCTGCTAATGCTGCATCCGCAGCTAAGTAACTTACGTCATACTGAATATCGCTTTTTAATTCAATATTAAACTGATATTCAGTTTCATTCTTCTCAAAAAAGACTTCCACTCCATTACTCACTAGACGGATGTAACGTTGGTAGCGTTCTAGTGCATCTTTTAGTGTGCTACTGGCAAACCAGGCATAACCAAAGGCATGAAAAGTGGTTGGTTGAATATACTTCACCAGTTTTAATCCAAAACACGGGTCGCTAACTTCTTCTGATAATATACTCCATAATTTTGCCATGATATCGTAAGAATAACGGGCATTCGGATCATCTAATAATTTAGGATCAGCGCCAGCACGTTCAAATAAGTTTTTTGAATCTATACCCGCTTCATCGGCTGCTTTAGCAATGACAATGGCCCAGGTTGACAGTGTTGATGGATACATATAGCAAGATCCTTAACCATTTCCGAGGTTATTTACAGTTATAATTGTCACCTTAGCCTAATAACTGTGATGTGACAAATAAATAAGACAAAACAATGAGATACAGCTAATTTCTACAGCATAAATTAGTGGATCTTATGCTGAAGTTCAATATAATTAAACATCGACACTAATTTGGTTAAAATCAATGAAATTTAGGATCTATATTTTCTACGCTTTTTTTGTGCTTTTCTATATTACAGCTTGTTCAAGTATTAAAGTAAGTCAGGATTATGACAAGACTTATAATTTTTCTACATTAAAGAAATTCTCATGGTTAGATAACAGTAAGAATGAGTATGGTGCAAAGGATAATGATTTGGCTGATAAACGAATCAGATCCGCAATCAGAAATAAACTAACAGCAAAAGCCTACACAGAAAGTAATACAGGAACACCCGATTTTTATATTAGCTATCATGTCACCATTAAACAAAAAGTTAGCTCCAGTAATGTGAGTGGCGGTATTTCAATGGGACGCTCTTCCTATGGTCGTTATGGTAGTGTTGGTATAAGTTCGGGTTCGCAAGTGCGTGTTTATAATCAAGGAACACTGTTAATTGATATTACTGATCCACAAACCAAAAAATTAATTTGGCGTGGCATCAGCACACAACCCGTTTCTGAGCATTTAAAACCGGGTGAATCAGAATCAATTATAAACGAAACTGTTGAAAAAATGTTACAACAGTTTCCACCAGTAAAATAGTTTTGATAAGTTTCAGGATGAATGGAAAAATATAATTCATAGAGTAATAATACCTATGACAGCTATATAGCTTATGATATTACTCCAACACTATCTACTTTTCTTAAAATAATACCCCCTCTAGCTCGATCGGAATACCGCTAGTTGAAATATTAAAATTATCTGAATAACAAAAACTACCATCCTTTCATTAGCGCTATAGGCTTATTCATTATATAATACTTATCTCGATAACAGCCAAAATAATATATAAAAATCATAGACTTATATGAGTATTCCGGTAGACGAAAGCAATAAGAAATTAGAACAACACACACCGATGATGCAGCAATATTTGCGCATTAAAGCACAGCATCCGAACAATCTGTTGTTTTACCGTATGGGCGATTTTTATGAGTTATTTTTCGATGATGCGAAGCAAGCATCGAAACTTCTGGATATTACCTTAACTGCCCGCGGCAAAACCACGAATGGCCCTATACCGATGGCGGGTGTGCCCTACCACGCTGCTGATAATTATTTAGCGAAACTAATAAAACAAGGTGTCTCTGTCGCTATCTGTGAGCAGATTGGTGACCCGGCTACCAGTAAAGGACCGGTAGAACGAAAAGTCGTTAGAACCCTAACACCCGGAACCATCACTGATGAGGCATTACTCTCTAGTAACCATGAGTGTTTGTTAAGTGCATTATATCGAGACAAAAATAGTTTTGGTTTAGCATCCATTGAACTGAGCACCGGGCGTTTGAGTATTATGGAGTGTAACTCCGAGACTGAAATTATTGCCGAGTTCGAACGCATAAAACCTTCTGAATTAATTGTACAGGAAAATAAAAAAATATCGTTACCGGATTATTTCGAGATACCCACTAATACAGTTGGCCCGCATTATTATGATAAAAAAAATTCCGAGCAATTATTACAACACTATTTTTCGAATAGTATCGATTTAAGCAGTTTAAAAAATTCAAAATTGTCAAGCCTCGCCATTGGTGCTTTGCTTAAATTTTTAAAAGAAGCGCATTACGAACAACTATCTCACATTCGCGCAATCAAGCTTGATGATTTAAATGATGTTATCCGCCTGGACAGTACAACCCGTCGAAACCTGGAACTTGAAAGCAGCATTAGTGGTTCGGATAAAAATACCTTGTTTCATGTTATTAATAATACTGTGACACCAATGGGAGCTCGGTTACTACGCCGTTGGTTAAGCCGACCCTTGCGTGACACACAAAAAATAACACTTCGCCATGATACAATTTCATCTTTATTAAAAAATTATGCTTTTGAACAAATTACACCGTTATTAAAAGGCATTGGGGATCTCGAACGAATTTTAACGCGTATTGCATTTAAAACTGCTCGACCTCGTGACTTGACGCGTTTAAATCAAGCACTGGCCAGATTACCAGAATTGCAATCTCAAATTACAAAAATAAAACAATCGACTTTATTACAAAACATTAGCCAACACATTAGTGAATTTCCGGATACTGTTGCTTTATTACAAAAAGCCATAATAGAAGAACCACCGTTATTAATTCGAGATGGTGGTGTTATTGCCAATGGTTACGATAATCAATTAGATGAATTTCGACAGTTAAGCCAAAATGCCACTGACATTTTAGTTAAAATTGAAACCGAGCAACGTGCTGCAACGGGTATCGCAACACTTAAAGTTGGCTTTAATAAAGTGCATGGTTATTATATTGAAGTCAGTCGGGCACAGAGTGAGAAAGTACCTGATTTTTATCAACGCCGGCAAACCTTAAAAAATGCCGAGCGTTACATCATTCCCGAATTAAAAAAACATGAAGATAAAGTGCTGAGTGCAGGTGAACGTGCACTTGCCAGAGAAAAATTTTTGTATGAAGAGTTATTGGTTAAACTCAATTCGAAATTACAATTACTGCAAACCTGCTCTGATGGTTTGGCCCAATTGGATGTGCTCAGCAATCTGGCCGATCGCGCCGATCATTTACAATTAAATTGCCCAAAATTCAGCTCTACAAAACAAATTGACATTAAAGCCGGTCGCCATCTGGTAATCGAACAGGCGCAACAAGTACCGTTTACCGCTAACGATACTGCCTTAAATGAAAACCATAGCATGAACATTATTACCGGGCCGAATATGGGTGGGAAATCAACTTACATGCGGCAAACCGCCTTGATTGTGATTCTGGCTTACATGGGCAGTTTTGTTCCGGCAAAAAAAGCCTTACTTGGCCCTATCGATCAAATTTTTACTCGAATCGGTGCTTCGGATGATCTTGCCAGTGGTCGTTCTACGTTTATGGTTGAGATGACTGAAACCGCCGACATATTGAAAAATGCCACTAATAACAGTTTGGTGTTAATGGATGAAATTGGCCGAGGAACCAGCACCTATGATGGCCTTGCCCTGGCCTGGGCAACAGCGGTTTCGATTCTAAAAAACAGTAATGCCATGACTTTATTCGCAACTCACTATTTTGAATTAACTAAAATTCCTGAGCAATTTAACAACTGCAGTAATATTCATTTGGGTGCAAAAGAAATTGGTGAGCAAATAATATTTCAACACGAATTACAACAAGGTGCTGCGAATAAAAGTTACGGTATTCATGTTGCCAGTTTAGCTGGTGTACCTGGCGATGTTATTGAACTTGCGCAACAACGATTACGAGAACTGGAAGATAAAGAACGAGTAACCACGGATTCGACTAAGACGAAACCTGACGATATGCAAACCAGTCTGAATTTGGAATTTTCGAATCAGCCGGATAATATTACGGCATTACAAAATTTGGCAAATGCGCTGCAACTAATCGATC
>JBGMRJ010000036.1:4975-7902 GCA_048061315.1 Gammaproteobacteria bacterium | reverse complement strand
CCGGATAATATTACGGCATTACAAAATTTGGCAAATGCGCTGCAACTAATCGATCCGGATAATTTAAGCCCACGTGACGCGCTGGAGCAACTTTATAGTTTGAAAAAAATTATAAATGATGGCAAATGATACTCGCATCACGATTAAAATCCCTTTAAAATAGCAGCTGCTCTGATTCGCTGTATGACAGTGTTTAGTCTATTTTTTAAATTCAGGAGTTTTTAATGACATATATAGTGACCGATAATTGTATTAAATGTAAATATACCGATTGTGTCGAAGTATGCCCGGTCGATTGTTTTCATGAAGGTCCTAACTTTCTGGTTATTGATCCCGAAGAATGCATTGATTGCACCCTGTGTGTTCCAGAATGCCCTGCTGAAGCAATTTTTGCCGAGGATGATGTGCCGGAAGATATGCAGCACTTTTTTGAATTAAATGAAGAGTTGGCTCAAAAATGGCCAGTTATTACCGAGCAGATAGATCCACCCCAAGATGCCGAACAATGGGATGGAACTAAGGATAAATTACAATATTTAGAAAAATAAGTTAATCACTAGATTTTCTTATTTAAAATCTCAAGCAATTTAGCTGCTGGAACATAACCCGGCACCATACGACCATCATCAAGAATTAAATTAGGTGTGCCATTCACTCCTAATTTTTCACCCAGTAACATATGCTGCTTTACCGGATCATCACATTTCTCACTGGTTACAGCCTGATTTAATTTTGCCTGTGTAATCGCTTTTTTCCTGTCTTTTGCACACCAGACATTCACTGCTTTATTATACGATGGACTATTAATACCGGCACGAGGATATGCCATGTAGCGCACCTTGATACCGATATCAGTGTAGGTATTTATTTCACTATGAAGTTTTTTACAATAGCCGCAATCAATATCGGTAAAAACGGTAATCGTATGTTTTGTTTCTTTCTTTGGAGTGAATACAATCATACTGGATTCATCCATGTTAGTAACAATAGCGAGTCGTGCTTGATCCCGAATTGGAGTGGTTAAATTTTTACCCGATTCGCGGTTTACGATATCACCATAAAAAAGTAATTTAGCATCCCGACTGATATAAAGCACTTGAGGACCAACTATGACTTGATAAAGGCCAGGAATAACACTTGGGCGTACATTTTTGGCTTCGATTCCAGGAACTTTAGCGGCAATTTCAGTTGCTGCGGTTTTGTCAGCATCTGATAAAGTTGTTTGTTTCGCGGCATTTACAGTTGATGTCAATGCAAGTGGTAATATGCTTAAAAATAGTACGAGTAATCGATAAGTCGTTAATTTCACAAATAAGTCCTGATTGTTGTCGTTCAATTATGCTTCAAAATAGATTGCTATTATAAAGGTAATTGACCTCGAATCAGGTAAATAATTCCCGTATTAGTGAAAATAATACCAATGGCATGATTAAAGCTATTGCCCTATAAAAATAGAGGCTACAGCTTTGATGTGTCGTTAATACTAAAATCAATAAGTTTTAGCTTAACACTCCGATCCTAGCCTCGAGGATGATGCTCCTCGTGTAATTTTTTCAAGCGTTCTTGAGCAACATGGGTGTAAATCTGGGTTGTAGATAAATCGCTATGACCCAATAACATTTGAACAACACGTAAATCAGCACCATTATTTAAAAGGTGGGTTGCAAATGCGTGACGTAAGGTGTGGGGGGATAAATGTTTGGATATTCCTACTAAGTTGGCATAACGTTTAATGATGTGCCAAAAAGCTTGTCGCGTCATACCGGCTTTTCGATGTGTTAAAAATAATGCATCACTATCAGACTCTTGTAATAACGATTTACGCGCTCCAGAAATATATTCTTCTAACCAGTTAATGGCTTCTTCACCTAGTGGCACTAATCTTTCTTTATTACCTTTACCATTAATGTGAATAACACCCATTCGTAAATTTAACTGGCTTAGTTCTAGCTGAACCAATTCAGACACCCGTAAGCCACTGGCATAAAGCACTTCTAACATGCAACGATCACGCATGCCTAACACGGCTTTGGTATCCGGTGCATTTAATAATTTTTCAACTTCACCTTCTGATAAAACTTTAGGTAAACTTCTGCCTAATTTTGGAGCATGAATAAGCGTTGTTGGATCATCTTCACGAGCACCTTCTTTGCAAAGATAACCATAAAATCGTCTTAATGTGGATAATCGGCGTGCAGTACTTCGAGGGCTGGCACTGCTTTCGACATAAATTGCTAAATATTTTGTAATGTCATCTTGTTTGACATTCATTAAGGAAATGTCTTTTTGATCGAGCCAGTTATGGAAACGTTCCATGTCACTTCGATACGCATCAATCGTGTTAGTGCTAAGTCCACGTTCTACCCACAAAGTGTCTAAAAATTGCTCTATCATTTTCATTACATTTTTCCTTTTAAATTATTAAATTACATGTTCATGATTTATTAACCACGATTTAGCACGTAATTCAGTTCCATTTGTTTGTCCACAGTAACCCCCTAAACCTTGCGCAGAGACTACTCGATGACAGGGTACAATGATTGGGATAGGATTCGCTCTACACGCATTCCCAACGGCTCGAGCACTTGTTTTAAGTTTAGACGCTATTTGACCATACGTTTTTGTCGATCCAACCGGAATTTCTAATAAGCTTTGCCAAACTCGCTTTTGAAATGGAGTCCCGATGAGGTTGAACTTAAAACTAAAGTTATAAAACGCTTTAATTTCTGAAAAATATTTTGTTAGTTCATTTGATATTAGTTGTGCATGAGTAAGTGTAGATGACCTGATTTTTGCATTTTCAAGGTAAGCTAAGCTAACAAGTTGATTTTCTTCAACTTTTATACCAATATTGCCAATTGGTGAAGCTAAAATTGCAGAATAACTGGGGGGCATCTACCTACTATCCTTATAAGTCATATTCTTAT
>JBGMRJ010000036.1:0-4875 GCA_048061315.1 Gammaproteobacteria bacterium | reverse complement strand
GCATCAAGCCAGGGTTTATCTTCACCAATTAGAAGCAGTTTTTTATTTCCAATTTTTGTCGCAAGTTCGAGATACACCTTCCATAATGTATCAGTGCTGATTTTGAATAATTTTGAATTATGTAAGTCACTACGATAGCTAACCAGAGCACGTTCCAGTGCTTGCGCTGCGGAATCCAGATCCCCCGACATCTGGGCAGCCTCAGCAACAATTGCCCAGAGTTGTGATTCCAGTTCTTCATTAACCCAATCACCTCGCATATGTCGAAGTGCTGCCTGTTGAACTTTTTGCGGTGCGCGTGATTTGCTGCGGAGTTGTGCTAAAAGATATAACATTCCGGCTTGTGGTAATTTGGAGTGCACCACCAGAATTTCCATTGCATCATTTGACTGGCCATTCAAGATCATAATTCTAGCTTGAAGCAATCGATCTTTTATCGATTTCTCACCATAATCCTGCTTAAAACGCAGTATTGCAATTTGTGCATCTTGTATCATGGAATCGGTAACATAACTTTCGATAACCATTCTTCGCCAGGTTTCCATCCATATTTTTTGTTGTACTTTATTAGAAGACCAAATTAAATCTAATAATATTTCACGGGCATCACTGGCTTTTGATAATTTTAATAATGCCTTGGCTGCATGAGTTCGTGCCCAACTTGCAAATTCATCGGTTAATTCAATATCATTATTATAATTTTTAACACGCTCTGCTAAAGCACCCCAATTATTATGTAAACGATATATATTAATTCGCTCTCGTTCCCACAACATCCATTTATTCGACTTATCGGCATGCTGTTCCTGATGTTTATTGATAATCACCAGGGCTAATGAGATAACACCGTTATCTTGAAGCGCTTTTACTTCTTGAAGTGAGCTGGCATTGAGTGAATGTGTTGACGACAACAACAAGACAATAAGAAACCAATACGATTTTTGCCATTGGCTTTTAATAGTGTGAATTAAAACTCGCACACTTTTATGCCGAGCTGGTTTTGTCTTCAGAATTCCCATATTGATAAATAGTTTAACGTCCTTTTAGTTAACATTAATAAATCACAGCCATAAAAAAACGGATATACCTATAAAGATATATCCGCTTAATAAATTTTTATTAATTAGTAAAAATAACTAATTAAGTCTAAATCTAAAATTACCTTGTAGGCAATTTTAGCCTAGTTTTTCTTTAATTCGAGCTGCTTTACCTTGTAATTCACGAAGATAATATAATTTTGCACGTCTGACATCGCCACGACGTTTTAATTTAATTTCACCAATAATCGGGCTATGCGTTTGGAAAACACGTTCAACACCTTCGCCATGTGAAATTTTACGCAAGGTAAATGAAGAGTTCAGACCACGATTTTTTTTGGCTATAACCACACCTTCAAAAGCCTGTAATCGCTCACGATCGCCTTCTTTCACTTTTACCTGAACAACAAGTGTATCACCTGGACTAAATTCAGGAAGATCTGATCTTAACTGTTCTTCTTCTAACGCTTTTATTATGTTGCTCATAAGGAGACTCCAAACGGGTATGTATGCTGCTATACGGTAGGATAGCGAATTAAGCCGCGATATTATATATGATTAAGATGAAATATGGTAATGCGAAAAGCCTTAAATTGCTGGTATTTCACGGAAAATGCCGGAAGTTTTAATATTTATTAAATTAATTTCCACTATTTGAATTTTTGGCCCAGGTCGGGGTTATTCAGCATCATTCTCATGGATAAATTCAGATAACAGCAACTGCTGTTCCTGATCCAAATCCAGATCTTGCAATAAATCCGGACGTCGTAACCAGGTGCGACCCAGCGCCTGTTTTTGACGCCAGCGCAGGATTGCCTGATGATTGCCACTTAATAGTACATTTGGTACGATCTCCCCGTCTAATTCTTCAGGACGGGTAAATTGCGGGTAATCCAGTAAACCCCCCATTAAATCCTGGCTAAAAGAGTCTAAAGCAGCTGATTCCGAATGTCCCAGAGCATCAGGCAATAAACGAATAATACCATCAATCACCACCATTGCCGGAACTTCGCCACCGCTTAAGACGTAATCACCTATCGACCATTCTTCATCAACTTCAGCAGTAATGACACGTTCATCGACACCCTCGTAGCGACCACAAACAAAAATCAGCTCCTGTTTATGGGAAAATTCACGTAAAGCCCGTTGATCAAGACGCCTACCCTGTGGCGATAGATAGATAACACGGGCATCTTTACCGCTATTCTGTCGCGCATCACGAATCGCTTCGCGAAGTGGTCCTGCCATCAGTACCATACCGGGTCCACCACCATAGGGACGATCATCAACAGTTCGGTGTCGATCAGTAGTAAAATCACGAGGATTAGTGAAAGTAATTTCAGCAATACCATTGTGAATCGCTTTACCGCTGATGCCAAAATCGGTAATAGCGCGAAACATATCCGGAAATAAAGTTACGATATTAATTTTCATTAATGACACTCTATCAATTTACTTTAAATTTGTTAAAAATCAGGATCCCAATCGACCACGATTATACTCATTTCTAAATTTATTTTTACCACAACATCCGGTCGAATAAACGGGATTAATCGCGTTTTAATTTTGTCTTCAATTTTTTGTTCTACCACCAGAACATCATTAGCACCGGTTTCGATTAAATCGCTTACCTTACCAAGCGCTATTTCATTGGTAGTTGTCACATTTAAGCCAATTAAATCACGCCAATAATATTCGTCATCCGGCTGCACGGGTAATTGCTCGGTCAAAATAGCAATTTCAGTGTTTTTTAAGCTTTCAGCTGCGGTTCTATCCGGACAATCGGGCAGTAATGCCACTATGCCCTTACCATGCTTACGTATCTGCTCGATATTAACAAGCTGATATTGTTCATTTTTATTGTTACTGGTGATTTTTAAATACCAGGGTGAATAATCGATTATATTCGTTTTAGGCTGGGTATAAGAAATAATATTAACCCAACCTTTAAGCCCATAGGCCGAACCAATGTGGCCAATAGTAATGTATTCGGGGATTTTAGATTTTGACATGGATGCGTCTAGTGCTTACTGTCTAAAACGCACTGGAACAAGCATGAAGCCTGCTCCAGCATAGATAATACGATTTTAAGCAGCCGCTTTGGCAGCGTCTTTAAGCAACTTTGTTACACGATCAGATGCTTGAGCACCATTTGCTACCCAGTAGTCAATGCGATCATGATTTAGCTCTAAACCGGTTTCACCGCCTTTTGCTCTAGGATTGTAGTAACCCACACGTTCGATATAACGACCATCACGAGCATTACGACTGTCTGCAACAACAATTTGATAAAATGGGCGTTTTTTAGCACCACCAAGAGATAATCTGATTACAACCATTATGAGTTAAAGCCTCTTCAATTTAAATTTTATATTTTCGCTGGAATTCGTTTCGAATCCGGGCAGCTGAACCGCGCATTTTACCTGATTTTTCACAAAAGTGAAGTCAAATATCCATTATATTCTGTTAATTAACAATCGGATAATCCGGCAAATTACATCATTCCAGGTGGCATTCGTCCGGCCATGCCTCGCATCATGTTTTTCATGCCGCCTTTTGACATCTTTTTCATCATTTTTTGCATTTGTTTGAATTGCTTCAACAATCGATTCACATCCTGAATCTGAGTCCCTGAGCCAGTGGCAATCCGGCGCTTTCGAGAACCCTTGATGACATCCGGAAATTTACGTTCTTTTAAAGTCATCGAGTTGATAATTGCTTCTAGTTGAACCAGCTGTTTGTCATTGACCTGCTCTTTCATATTAGCCATTTTACCTGACATCCCCGGTAGTTTATCAACCAGCCCGGCCATGCCACCCATATTGCGCATCTGGTTCAACTGGTCTTTAAAATCACCCAGATCAAAACCTTTGCCTTTTTTTATTTTTGTTGCTAATTTTAATGCTTGTTCCTGATCAACATTTTTCTGAACATCTTCGACCAGGCTGACAATATCACCCATGCCCAGTATTCGATTTGCAACTCGGTCGGGATAGAACGGCTGAAGTGCATCAATTTTTTCTCCAACCCCCATAAACTTAATCGGCACGCCGGTGATTTGACGAATCGATAAAGCCGCACCGCCGCGAGCATCACCGTCTGTTTTGGTTAACACCACACCGGTTAACGGTAGCGCCTCATTGAAGGCTTTGGAGGTTAGCGCCGCATCCTGCCCGGTCATGCTATCAACCACAAACAGGGTTTCTGTTGGCTGACAGACCGAATGTAATTCTTTGATTTCAGACATCATTTCATCATCAATATGCAACCGTCCGGCGGTATCAATAATGACGACATCTTTGTTCTGTATTTTTGCTTCTTTTAGCGCTTTTTTAGCGATTGCAACCGGGCTTTTCTTTTCATTGCTATCAAAAGTATCAACATTAATTTCTTTACCAAGCACCGCAAGTTGTTCAATAGCAGCTGGTCGATAGACATCGACACTCACCATTAAGACATTTTTACGATGTTCTTCGGTTAATAATTTTGCGAGTTTGGCAACGGTGGTGGTTTTACCTGCGCCTTGCAATCCGGCCATCAAAATAACGACGGGCGGCGTACTGGCAAGATTTAATTCACTGTTGTTCTCGCCCATTAACGAGACTAGCTCGTCATTCACGATTTTAATAAATGCCTGTCCGGGAGTCAGACTTTTTAAAACTGTATCACCAACGGCTTTAGCTTTTACTTCTTCAATAAAAGTTTTTACTACGGGTAATGCAACATCGGCCTCTAATAAAGCCAGTCGTACATCTCGAAGACTATCTTTTAAGTTATCTTCACTTAATCGACCTATACCCCTAAGATTCCGTACGGTTTGGCCAAGCCTATCTGAAAG
>JBGMRJ010000035.1:0-26764 GCA_048061315.1 Gammaproteobacteria bacterium | reverse complement strand
TAGCTACTTTTTTCTTAGCTTTCTTTTTAGCTACTTTTTTCTTGGCTTTCTTTTTGGCTACTTTTTTCTTACCCGTTGTTTTTTTCTTACTAGCTGTTTTTTTCTTAGCGGCAACCTTCTTCTTACTGGCCTTTTTCCTGGTAGCAGGTTTCTTTTTAGCTGCAGGTGCTATGGTAACAACATTACTTTCTGATTCTGATTCTGATTCTGGTTCGGTTCCTGATTGTCCACTTGGTAGACTATCAATGACACGCACGACAGTTGTAAAAATATCTTCAATTTCGCCAACTCCTTGTACAGTTCGCAACTTACCTTGCTTGCGATAAAATTCAATTAATGGCGATGTTTGAGCTTCATAAACGCGTAAACGATTTCCAATAGTGGCTTCATTATCATCGGCGCGATGAAGTAAAGCACCACCACATTTATCGCATTGAGAGTCAATCCGAGGTGGTGTAGTATGAATATTGTACATTTGACCGCAGTCTTCACAGGTTCGACGTCCGGTTAAACGTTGCATTAATACTTGAAAATCAACATCAATTAACAAACCAGCTTGAAGTGGTTTAGTAACATTCTCGAGCATCTTATCAAGTTCTTCTGCCTGAGGAATATTACGAGGGAAACCATCAAGTATAAATCCTTTATCGGTATCGGATGTTGATAATTTTTCTTCGATCATACCCAGTACGATATCATCGGATACAAGTTGGCCTGCATCCATTGCAGTTTTTGCTCTCATGCCGAGTGGCGTTTGATTAGCGACAGCTTCTCTAAGTAAATCACCTGTCGATATGTGTGCCAAACCATATTTATTAACTAATTCTTTAGCCTGTGTTCCTTTTCCGGAGCCTGGAGCTCCCAACAATATTATTCTCATTTTATATCTCGCTCTGTTGGCAGTAATAAAAGTTGCAACATTATTTATAATTAGAAATTCACTTTTACGAGTTTTGTAAACGTGATTGATTTTTTATTACCGTTAAGGTATTAAAATTAATCCTTGACAGGTCTTAAGTCAATGCAAAATGCGTAATTGATTTACTTTTTTAGTAATACTTGGCAATAGATGGCATTTTCATAGCCTTTACACGATTTTTCTTCTAGCAAATTCATACAAAGTAGTCGTAACACATAAAATTATTGTAAAATTTATAGTCATCGATTTCGTTGTTACAATTCATATGCCACTAATTGCTTTCCAGATTTTATTAAAAAAACAATCTACACCGGTAACTGAAAAAATTGATTCCCTGAAATTTATATTTTTATATTCATAAATATTTAATTCCCCATTACGGCTTTATCCAAAAGCAACATTAAACCTTAGTAAAATTATGTAATCATTGTTGAAAGCCACTCAAAATACCGAAATTAAGCCTGATGGGGATAATTTTAATTATGACTCCTAAATTTACTCGCTTCTGCTACTGTTATTAACGTAAAAGCGTAAATCTGCTTTTCTTTTCATGCCAAGCTGCGTAAAATTGCCGGCTTTTTAACCATTAGAGCTAGAGCGGGAATATCAAATGAATCTTGACCGAGTCACAACAGGTAACGATGTACCAGAAAAAGTTAACGTTATAATTGAAATACCATCTCACAGTGATCCTGTTAAATACGAAGTGGATAAGGAAACCGGTGCAATGTTTGTGGATCGCTTCATGAATACCGCAATGCATTATCCCTGTAACTATGGCTATATACCCCATACCCTGTCAGAAGATGGCGATCCGGTTGATGTATTGGTTATCACCCCAACGCCATTAATTAGTGGTTCCGTTATTAGCTGTCGTATTGTGGGCATGTTAGCAATGGAAGATGAAGCAGGCCCGGATGCCAAGTTAATCGCGGTGCCTGATGACAAATTATGTAAACTGTATCGAAAAGTGCAACAACCTGAAGATTTACCGGAATTATTATTACAGCAAATTAGTCACTTTTTTGAACATTATAAAGACCTGGAAGATGGAAAATGGGTTAAAATTAGTGGCTGGAAAAGTGCTGAAATTTCACACCAGGAAATACTGGACTCGATTGAACGTTTTAAAAACGCTCCAGATAAGCCCTATTTTTAATCTTACGGAAAAGAAGTGAATAATAATGAAAATTTGTATCGTTTCAGACAGTCACGACAATCGCTTTTTATTAAAAGCCGCTGCTGAAGATGCGAAAGCACAAGGCGCAGAACAAGTATTACATTGTGGTGATATCGTTGCGCCAACAACATTACGAATTTTAACCAAGGTCGGGCTACCGATTCACGCGATACACGGTAACAACACGGGTGATATGTATAGCCTTTCTAAGCTAGCGACAACAGCCAGTAACCAAATTACCTATCACGGACAGGATGCCGGTATTACTCTCAATGGTAAGCGGATATTTATGGTGCACTACCCTCATTATGCCAGAGCAATGGCAACCACTGGGGATTGGGATATCGTATGTTGTGGTCATGATCACCGCTCAAAAATAGAACCCATTGATAATATTAAAGGTACCCAAACAATTTTTATTAATCCGGGTACTGTTGGCGGTGTTGGTGCCGAGCCGAGCTATATATTGGCAGATTTAGCGACAATGAAATTTGAAATTCACCATGTGCCTGTTGATGACACACTGGCCTATAATATGGCGCCAGTGACAAAACACAACTAAGGTCTGAACCAGTCAAATTTAAGTAGTTCAACTACCGCTTTATTGATAAACTAAGTAGCTCGAAACCGGTACTATTAGAATAATAGTCGTATCTTAATGTTACGATATAAAAAAGGATGTTAGCATGTCAATTCTCAAAAATATATTTGCCCTGATTGGTTTACTGGTCACTTTACTCATAATTGCGATGGGTATTAAATTTGCACCAATGATCTCCCAGCTCACCGAGTTTGATTCTAAAGCTATTGATACCTACTCTGAAATGGTTACAAAACTGATTGAGACCGGAAATGGTGCCGAAGCAACTATTTGGAAAACTCAAGTTAAAGAAGGTCTCACTGTAACCGATGTGGAAGATGCGATGAAATCAGTCGCCACAGAATACAATATCAGAAGTGTCGGTGAATTACCGTTATCGAAACAAATTTCATTAATGACCAATAAGAAATATCGCTTCCTGAAAATCTATATGTACTGCAATCCACTCACAGCAGCTAAAATGGTCGATTATAATGATGCTTTTTCTGCTTATTTGCCTTGTCGAGTTACATTGGTTGAGGACAAAAAAGGCCGTTTGTGGATATATTCTTTAAATATGGACATGATGATTTACGGTGGAACGCCATTGCCAGCAGACTTAAAAAAAGAAGCCTTGCGAGTTAAAGAAATAATACAGGCAATCATGAATCGTGGCGCTAGTGGCGAATTTTAATTTGCTCTAAATCAATATTAGATTATTAAATTCGTCACAGGTTATTAACCGGGTGTATTTTTTTCGACCCAATGGTGACTGATATGAGTTGTTTCCCGTTTCCAAAAAGGTGCCGTTGACTTTAATTGTTCCATAATATACCGGCAGGATTCAAATGCATCAACTCGATGCTCAGACCATACCGCCACAAGCACGATTGACTCATTCGGTTTAATATGCCCAATGCGATGTAACACTACAGTATCGATCAGTTTCCATTGTTGCATTGCTGAGGCTACAATTTTTTCAAGTGATTTTTCTGTCATTCCGGGGTAATGTTCTAAAAACATTTCAACGATTTCTTTGCCATCATTCAGATCTCGCATAGTGCCAATAAAATTTGCCATTGCACCAAATTTACCTGAATGCCCCATTTCTTGTTGATATCCATCAAGCAATTGCAAGGCATTAAAATTTTCTGACAGTAATTTAATTTGCATGTTAGCCTCCCGTTACCGGAGGGAAAAAAGCAACTTCATCATTATCTTTAATCTGTGTCTGAAAATTGACATATTCCATATTCACGGCAACCAGTACACTGTCAGGAATATCACGGTTATTCGTACTCGAATTCCATACGTCATTTACCGTATTAATATCACTTGATGATATTTGCATATCTTCAATTTTTAGATTTTCACGTAAACTCGCAAAAAAACGCACTGTAATTGACATATTATGTTCTCTAATTATGTAATAATGGTAACACGCTTAACTGTAATTCAACTCTGTCGAAATTGTCAAAACAGAGAGTGTAACAATTGAAAAATATCCATGCCTAAATTAACACATTTTAACAACGAAGGTGCCGCACATATGGTCGATGTGGGTGCAAAAGATATTACAAATAGAACTGCTATTGCTCAGGGTTATATTGAAATGACACAGAATACTCTGGATATGATTTTAGCGGGTAATCATAAAAAAGGAGACGTTCTGGGAATAGCTCGAATTGCAGGTATCATGGCCAGTAAAAAAACCTCTGAGCTAATACCATTATGTCATACATTGAACCTTTCAAGTGTTGACGTTAAACTGATCAAAAGTGATGTTGGTATTGGTATTACGTGTATTGCTACTGTAAAAACAACTGGGCAAACCGGGGTTGAAATGGAAGCATTAACGGCGGTACAAATTGCATTATTAACCATCTATGATATGTGCAAAGCAGTTGATCGCGGTATGATAATTAAAGATTGTTGTCTTATTGAAAAAATGGGTGGTAAATCGGGTCACTGGAAACGTTAGTTCGTTATCAGCCAATAATACTTAAATCCTCGATATGGATACAAAATAAGCGATATATATTATAAATTTCGAATATCATCTATATTATTAATACAAACCTAGTTCGGTAATTAAGGTGTAGTTATTCTATGCTGCTGACAACAATTCAATAAATTAAAATGACAAAATCAAGTATATTAGTAATCATTTTTTTCTTGTCACACTTTATAACCTATTCCACCTGTTTTTCAGCTACTAAAACATCGAGCGTGAAATTTAACACCACACTAAAACAAGCAAAATCTGGTAGCCCAAAGGCCATGTTTTTAGTTGCAAGAATGTTTGAAAATGGCAAAGGCACTAAAAAAAATATTAGTGCTGCATCCAAGTGGTATCAACGATCAGCCAGTCAAAACTATGCAGCAGCAAATGCAAAATTAGGCAAATTATATCTTGAAGGTATCGGTGTTAAAAAAAATATTAAAAAAGCATTTAGCTTACTTAATTTAGCGGCTATCCAGGGAATCCCTGCTGCTCAATTTAATTTAGCAATTCTATATGAATTAGGTATTGGAACCCCAAAAGATTTACAAGAAGCGATTAAGTGGTATGACTTTGCAGCAAATGGTGGTTACTACACTGCAAAACAAAAGAGTGATTTTCTTAAAACACAACTTGGCATCAAAACCAAAACAACACTCGTAACAATCCCTACTACAAATATTACTGATACGGAACCAGAAGAGCCAGAGTCAGCACCACCACTTTCACAAAATACTGATGACATAACGGCAGAAATCGCGACAACAAATGATTCGGATACTAAATCAGAATCAGATAAAATAAATGAAGCTCAAACTGAAAATAATACAATCAATGAAGAGCAAGCACTATTAAGTAATACCTTTGATCGAGAAGAAATTGAGCCTAAAAATATTTCATTAAAAACTTCTCAAATGGATAAAAAGCAGAAATTAGCATTAATAACCGATCAGAATATTAAACGGACACTTAAAACATTATTAGAGGGGCGTTGGTTTGATAAAAACAGACCGGTAAATTTTTTACCTTCGCCAAAAGCAAACTGTAATATCATTAACCAAATTGACATTAAATGTTCCTCCCGGCAATTACAACGCCGTACAGATAAAGAAACTATTTATTACAAAACTTTAGCTAAAATAAATAAATTCACTAGCAAGGGTAGTTTTTTAATTCAATATCAAAACACGGTTGTTCGGGTGATTGCAGATAAAATTGTCAATGATGATGGCGTACTTTATCAATCAAATATTAAAGAAGGCTTGCAACCGGTAATTCATCAATTAACGTGTCAGTATCAGAATGTTAGTAACCTTGTTTGTGTAAAAGACAATTCTACTATTTATAATTTTAAAAATCGAGCTACAGTTGAAAAGACTCCTGATGCATAGTATAGCGATTGAGCTAGTTGTAAACGTTAATACTGTATTACTTTATAATCCTGGATAACATTAGAAGCGAGTCGACGATTATTTTGTCTTCTTCTATTCGCAGCAATCAAATTATTTTTAGTATCACGAAATGGAAAAGAGGGGTTTAGAATTGACTGACGTCTATCATGATTTGATGTTCGACAAATACCGGAATTAGTCATAATATACAATCGATATAAAGCAACTAAACCAAATAATAAAGATATCGATAATACAACAGGTAATCCTTGAAAGATCTCAATAAAAGTATCCACTTCTGATTTCTCCTTTTTTAGCCACATGAATAAAATGCTAGTTGATAAAATATCAAGCTGATATAATATGTCAAGGAAATTTACTGGATCTTTACCAAATATGAGTGAAGAAACAGTTAAATAAAATTATGTTCAATCTCAAAATGAAATCAGAATTATTTCATATTCCCCAGTCTGAGCAACAATTAATGCAAAACTGTAGGGTTATTGCTGGCTATTCACTGGCTGATATAACTGCATTATGTAATGTGAATCTACCTACCGAACTGAAATTTGCCAAAGGCATAACAGGGCAACTACTTGAAAAAATTCTGGGTGCCACTGCTGGTAATGCTGCAGAGCCAGATTTTCAAAATCTCGGAATTGAATTAAAAACCATACCAATTGATATTCACGGTACCCCCCGTGAAACAACCTATGTTTGTACTGTACCTTTAACGAATAACATTGGATATAACTGGCATCAATCATGGGTAAGACGAAAACTAAAGCGTGTTTTATGGATTCCGGTAGAAGCCGATCCTCAAATTCCACTGGCACATCGACGTATCGGCAATGGAATTTTATGGAGCCCTTCACCATCACAGTCTCAGGCATTACAACAGGATTGGGAAGAACTGATGCAACTTGTTGCTAGCGGGCAATTTGAACGTTTAACTGCAAAAATTGGATCGTGTCTACAAATTCGACCTAAAGCAGCAAATTCAAAAGTACTTACTCAAGCAACAGATGAATTTGGAGCACCTTGCCTGACAGCACCTCGAGGATTTTATTTACGCACTCAATTTACCAATTCTATTTTACAACATGCATTTGTATCCCCTTAAAATATTTTTATATTTAACTACACTGCTGTCCCGTTAACTTTCTAGCGAGTACAAAAGTAAGGATATGGAACTGGTGTAGGCTACTAAAGACCGTCTGCTTCAAGGATGAAGCAGTCGAGCGGCCATGGATGGCGAATAGCGAGTCTTTAGTAGCCTACACCAGTTTCATGTCCGATGTTACCGTAATTAATTCAAACGTAGACACAGCTTGGACTTTAGCGGTATCTTGTCATGTTAACGAGACAGCAATGATTTAACTATTAACGTATTTAAAAATAATATGACAAATCAAAATACACCCAATAACCAAAAAGTTATCGCACTGTTTGATCTGGTTTCAGATATCTATGAAAATCCCTCTACTCGATTTTTCTCGTTTTGCGGTGATCAAGTTGCCCAGCATTTAAAAGCCGGGCCTGGACAAAAGGTATTGGATATTGCTGCGGGAACGGGTTGCAGTTCAATAGCATTAGCTCAGACCATTCAGGCGAATAATGGCCGTGTTACTTGTGTCGACTTATCAGAAGGTATGCTTAAAAAAGCACAACAGAATATCGATCGCGCGGGTTTAAGCAATGTTGATTACCATATTATGGATGGGCAAAAACTGGATTTCAAAAGCAAATATTTTGATTATGTCAATTGCAGTTATGGAATATTTTTTATGCCCGATATGGATGCTGCACTGCAATCCTGGTATCGGGTATTAAAACCGGGGGGAACGATTTTATTCACCACTTTTACTGAAAAAGCATTCGAGCCACTAAGCAATTTGTTTTTTAAATTATTATCGGAGTTTGGTGTATCCCTTCCTGAGACTAAGTGGCAATTATTAAAAAAGACTGAAGATTGTAAAGCAGTATTGGAAAAAAATAATTTTGTATCCATTGAAATTGTAGATAAACAACTAGGTTATCATTTAACAAACTTTAATGATTGGTGGGAAGTTTTGTGGAGCACCGGATACCGGGGCTTACTGGAACAATTGAGTGATGAAGATCTGGCAAAATTTCGAATTCAGCATTCAAAACAAGTAACAGAATTAAAAACTGAAGATGGTATCTGGATGGATGTTGAAACTCATTTTTCAATGGCTAAACGTCCACAGGAATAATAAAAATTATGTGGTCTGTTTATATCCTTCAATGCTGTGATAAAACTTTATATACTGGCGTTACGACTGATATCGATGCTCGCTTACATGCTCATAACCACTTGGTTAGTGGGGCTAAATATACACGTATACGCCGTCCGGTTTCTCTGGTTTATTCAGAAAATTGTGAATCCCGATCAGTCGCTCAAAAACGGGAATCTGAAATAAAAAAACTCACACGTTCAAATAAATTAAAATTAATTGCAGTTAACCGAAACAGTTGAGATAATTAGTATTTGAACTAACCGTAATTATCCAATATGACCGAAGTAGATTTAAATACCATATCATCTGTACCCGATCTCGAATCACCCGAAGCCCAGGCACGCATTCAGGAATCTTTAGACACAGAACAAAAATTATACGATGAATTAGCGCTTGATGCTCCTGAAATTGATCGGGCTTTTATTTTACTTCGAATGGCAGACGCCGAAGTAGGCTTAAAACAAAATGAGCTGGCCTGGAACCATGCCCGTAGAGCATTTGAAAGTTTTATTGAAAATGAGGAATGGGAAGCAGCGGTTGAAGCCTGTAATTTACTCTATCAAACTGAGCAACCCGCTTCTATTTGTGCCCTGGGTCAGGGGATCTGGTTAGCGGTTACTTTTCCTATTGATGTGACTTTAAGTATCAATATGTTAACTCATATTATTGATGAAACACCCGCTCGTTCAGATGGCGCCGCGGTAGCTGCCATCACAGCTCATTACATCGCGGATATACGAACCGATGATGCTAATCACAATAGTATTTCATTTTTAACGAGTAATATTTTAGCCCGAGTTGCAGAAAGTCATAGTGATGTTAAGGATCAACACTCTCTGGATATCTGGTTACAAAAGCTGGAATTAAAGGATCCTGAACAATTCTTACCGCGTTTAGCAAAAATTCTAAACATTATTACTGAAGATAAGTGGTGGTATGATAAAGACAAATTGAGAGAAAAAATCCCACAGTAGATAGCAATTTTAAGAACACACTTATATTTTGTGAACCGTTCGACACTTCATTCATATAATTGTCTATTATTTAATCATTCACCCTGCTTTCTGCTATACCTAACATTGTCACAGAGGCAAACTCTTTCGAAAGATGAGGGCGCAAAACCACCGGTCTACGGATAAATTATCTAAGACAGCGGGGCTGCCAGAAACTAATTTTGTTTCTGCCCTATCATTTATGAATCTTTCGAATGAAATTAGCTTCAAAATTGCGAGTGTAACTACTTCACATTTTGATGCTCTGAAATTTCAAATATACCTCTACGTGCCGATAAATAAAATAGGTCCTGCTATTGCATTCACTTTCAATAGGTTAACTTATTTTTTAAACCTCAAAAGCAACACTAGAGTTATTTTATGTCAGCGGATAACAAAATTGTTTCAATCTATTCAAAGAGCGCCGAAAACGATAAATCGTTTAATGCGACTGAAGTGATTGAAATTTGCCGCAAAATTATGAACAAGCGTCTGAAAGTGCTAGTTCATAATTTATTTGATAATACCGATGACGCCTTATTTGAACTTGCTGATAAAGCAGAATCGAATACCGTTCAATGCAAGTATTTCGATTCCATGCGAATTGTACGATTTAAACGCCAGGAAATTGAAGATTCTTTTAATAATAATATAATTGACCAATTTCATAACTTAAGAATTACCCATGAAATTAATGAGTCGTTAAATAATATCTCTATCGCCAATTTTTCATTAATGCAAGAATGTGATCTGGAAGAAACTCTCGCTATCGATGGACTCATCGGCAAAGTAAACAACCGCCAACGTGAAACCTTATACGCACTAGAACAACGTGTCGCCGTGTTATTACCCGATTTGGATATTACTATCGATAATAATCCATTTGGCCCACAAACCATTTGTAATTCATTTAAAGAGTCCCTTACGTCGCTTGAAACTGACATTAAAATTAAACTCATCATTTACAAATTATTTGATAAACACGTTATCAGTCACATAGGTGAACTCTATGATGAACTTAATACCGTATTTATCAATGCGGGTGTCTTACCCAAATTAAAACATGATATTAAAAAGTCTGAGACTGATTCCAAAAAACCGGAACAACCCAGCTATATAACTGATGCTATTTCGAACAATCAGTATACTAATACGAATGAAAAACAGCCACTTAGTGATACGAATATATTACACACAATCCAGGGGTTATTGACCGCGTCTCGGCATTCTGACACAAATACCAGATATAGCAGTCCAAAACCCTCAAATTCACCAGATAGGGTACCCGAGCCAAATGAGATCGGCTCATTTCAAATAAATGGCACAATACACGCTAATACCGGTGAAGTATTGATTGCTCTTAACTCTATACAATTAAATACTGGACATTTGGATACAAATTCAGCTAACGTATTAACCAGTGAAACCATAAAAAATACATTAGCCAGTCAATTTCAGTCCATGGAAAATACAGGACCCAAACAAGCAGTAAATCCCCTAGATAATGACATTATTGATGTTATTACTATGATGTTTGATTTTATTCTGGAAGATCATGAATTACCCGATGCTGTGATTGCGTTAGTAGTTCGTTTACAAATACCAATGCTCAAAGTAGCTCTCATCGATAATCAGTTCTTCGCCAGCAAAGCCCATCCAGCTCGAAAATTATTGAACCTGATTGCAAAGACCGGTGTTGGTTTAACAAACGATAATTGTATACCCGGTAATATTTTATTTGATAAATTATCAGAAATTACAACCAATGTGATTAGTGATTTTAAATCCGATATTTTAATTTTTGACAATCTACTTACCGATCTACAACAATTTTTATCCGAATTAGATGAAGTCAGCAAACAAAAAACCCAGAAACACATCGACAAATACAAACAACGGGAAGAACTTAAACTTGCTACTGATTGGGTCAAGTATTCGATTAATGAACAAATTGTAAATAAAAACCTGCCTAAGGAAATTTACCTGTTTTTATACACACAATGGAAAAACGTGTTATTAAAAACCTATCTGGATAAAGGTGAAAATTCGAAACTATGGAAACAGCAACTAAAATTTGTTGGTGCGCTAATCTGGTCAATTGAGGCAAAAACATCAGTTGCAGAGCGCCAACAACTCGCTGGTATTATTTTAGAATTATTAGAAATGTTAAATAAAGGCCTAAGCTCTATTGCGTACTCAAAAGAAGGCACTGTAAAAATTATCGCAATGCTCGAGAAATATCACTTACACAACTTCCATTCAGATAATCAACTGGTAGAAGAAGATGATGATTTATCGGATCAATCTACTTTAATAGATATCCGTAAAGAAACCACAATAGATATTGATAAAGAAATGCAAGATCTGGTTGATGAGCTTGATAGTATGAGTGATATCCCTGCTCCCGATCCCAATATTGAAAATATTGTTTTAGATGGCTATCAACAAGATCAAGATTGCCCGGATGATGAATATCTGCATATGGCTCGTCATCTCGAAGCAGGTCGCTGGATTGAATTTACTGACGCTAATAATAATACCCAGCGGGCAAAATTAGCCTGGAAAAGTGATTTATTAGGTGAGTTTACTTTTATTAATTGGCGATTCCAGGTTGTTGCAGACAAGACCTTGCAAGGTCTGGCTAATGATCTACAAAATGGAACGGCTAAAATCATTGAAGATATTCCTATTTTTGATAAAGCATTAGGTGCCGTAGTTGACGGTTTAAAAAAGCGAATTGCCTGATGATTTCCAACAATCAATTCCAATAAGCACTAAATTAATCTAAAAAGTCTCTCTACCCTTAAACTTCTTTGTTAAATCAATGCGTTAGTAACTCACTTATACGCTTCAATTACCCAAAAAATAAATTAAAGAATTACCTCTATTGGCAGATATAACTTGTAACACAACTTTAAAAGTATAATGCCATGAATATACAAACAGAGATAGTTTCTAAAAACACTGTGATTACTCTAAGCTATGTCATGTATGATGATGACAGTGGAAAAATTCTGGAATTTCGTGATGATATGCGGTTTCTTCACGATGGTTCTGAGGAGTTGCTACCTAAACTTCACGAAGCAGTTGATGGTTATACTGTCGGTATGAGCTGTGGTGTATTACTGACTGAAGATGATGCATTTGGTGCTTATGATCCACAATTATTAGTGACCGATGAGAAGAATAATTTTCCAACTAACGACCTGAAAGTTGGCTCAACAATTGAAGGGCACACCGAATCAGGTGAAATACTTATTTTCCGAATTACTGATATTGATGGCGATGTTGTTACAGCTGATGCAAATCATCCTCTGGCCGGTATTAACCTCAGATTCGAATTAAAAGTCAAAGATATCCGCCAGGCAAGTGCAATTGAAATTGAACGCGGTAAAGCATTTAAATTAACATCGCATTGTGATATTTCAAAGGAACAGTTTCATTAATCAGCGGCTTTAATCTACCTGCGACATTCTATACTGACGTGTATATTTAAAACTCAAATATTTAAAAATACCCTTCTATAATTGCGTATTTATAACCGTATTTACTAGACTTTTTGTGACCAACTCCCCTTATTGAATTAAATTTAATAAAGCACTCTGCAATAGAAGCGATATATAGATAGAAGGCACTATACTTCTTCTACACAAAAGAGAATAGACACGGTGAATAAAGCGGCAACTAAAATGACTGAATCTATAACAGAATACGATTTAGTATTGCTTGAACTTTTTAATTCGGAAGAACCGGACGCCTTAAAATGGATATTACCCCATTGCAAGCTTCAAACAGTCGATGTTGATGGCGTTATTCTCGAGCCAAAAACACAAAACACCACCATTTTTTTTATATTAAAAGGTCAGGCTGAAGTACAACTGGAATGGCAAGGACAAAAGGCAATCAGTTATTTAAAACCGGGACAATGCATCGGTGAAATGTCAATCATTGAAGGCGCCCCACCTTCCGCTAAAGTTGTTGCGACTCAAACGACAACCTTGCTGACATTACCGGGTGAAATATTATGGGAAATTATTGATCGTTCTCATGCTGTTTCCAAAAATCTGATCCACATGCTGTCATCACGAATTCGACACGATAATAATGTCATTCTTGAAAGTTTGGAATTGCAACGTATACATGAACAAAAATCCAAGAATGATGTTTTAACAAACTTATATAATCGTCGCTGGCTTGATGAGATGCTGCCCAGAATTTTTGAACGCTATCAAACTCAGAATACGACATTCAGTATCATTATGATTGATATCGATCACTTCAAACATTACAACGATAATCATGGACACTTATCCGGTGATGCTGCATTAAGAAACATTGCATCGACAATAACTGAAAATATTCGCCCTAATGACATGGCTGCGCGTTATGGTGGAGAAGAATTTATGGTGTTATTACCTGAAACCAATTTAGAAGAAGCTGCAATAATCGCTGAACGGTTACGAGTCGCAGTTCAATCGAAAAAAATTATTTCTGAAAATAAAAAACAATTGCCATCAATAACGGCATCATTTGGTATCGCAACTATTCACGACAATTTGAGTCTGATCGATTTAATTTGTAATGCGGATACGGCATTATACAGAGCAAAGGAAAACGGTCGTGATTGTATATTTAGTGAAGAAACGTAATTTTAAAAAGATAAATTAGACAGATTTAGAAAGACTAGTACTGATACGATTTCCCGGCATCAACATCAACAGCAAAAACAACACCATTGCTAAATTCTGTTCGATTGGATTTAAATTTTGGATTGGGTACAAAGAATTCATCTGAAATCATCATACTGGTGATCAGACCAACTTCAAATTTTCTAGCGCCGGGTTTTTTGAATAAATTGGATTCATCCTGAACACGAAAACCACCCACTAAAATTCGCCCATCAAGCGCCTTAAAAACTATATAAGGCTCGAACGTACGATAATGCATATCAAGGTCATATCGAATTCGAACGACCTTACGATCACGTATAGCAACGCCCAGTTGAGACTCTATTTCATAGTTACGTTCTGCAGGAACGATATTGTGTTTTTGCAATGCCACTCGGACTCCAACTCAGTATGAACAACCATTAGGTAAATATAGCCAATAACAAACAAAAATCTGACACACTAGTACTATTATGGCTTATTTCTTAGCTAAAGGATTGCTAACTTTGATAACTGGTTCATATTCTCTACCGAAAGTGTAAAAAAAACAACCATGATTGGATAAAAAGCCCTTTAATTACGATAAACGGCTTAAAAATCCTGTTTATACAGAAAAATTGCTTATTATTCAAAGCATTATAAATAATAATTCGATTATAACGATTGTTAATTCATGAGTTCATCGCGTATTTTGAGCGTTAGATTAATCCGGTGACATGGCAATTTACTTGCTTATCTGACTCTCGATAAAGCCCACTATTAATTCTGGTGGCAACATTCCTGCTCGCTGAGCCATTACTTTACCCTCAGGTGAAAACACCATGAATGTTGGCGTTCCTACCCATGTTTCCCCGGTGTATTGTTTATAGAGTTGCGTTATTGTTGCTAATTCACCTATCAAGTTTGGGAAGTTAATATTGTGTATGTTTATAAATTCCTGGGCTGCCGCTTTTTTACGCTTACCATCAACAGAGACTCCCAGCACTCGAATATTTTTTTCATGATATTCAGTATGCAATTTAACAAACTTATTAGCCTCAACATTACACACATGACAATCTGATGCCCAGAACATGACAACAGTCCATTGTTTTGCTTTTATATAATCTTCAAACTGAACCGGATTATCTGAAAAATCCAATAATGTATTTTTAAATTGCTCAGGGTCTGCCACTACTTCAGCTGTTGCAGTGCTAACAAATTGATTAAATATCAGTATTAATGCAATACAACTTGAAAGTATTAAAGTTCTAACCGGCTTAGTAATCAATTGCTTTCCTCATTTTGTAATAGTGACACTAAATACTATGGAGTTATACTTTCGTAGAAAGTTCCTCCCGATAATATTACGGATCGGATTTATATTCATTTTCAGGACCGAGCAATATAGCAACCCATCTCGAATCATCATTACTTTCTAAAGCAATTTTTAAGGTCATTGTTAATGGCACAGACAGTAACATCCCGACTGGCCCCAGGATCCAGCCCCAAAATACTAATGATAAAAAAACCACTAATGTCGATAATCCAACACCGCGCCCCATGAATTTTGGCTCAACCACATTACCAATAATAATATTGACAATAACATATCCTATGGCAACTGCCACTGCTGTTCCCGCTGAATCGAATTGGATAAGTGCCATTAAAACAGCCGGTACTGCCGCCAAGATTGATCCCAGATTAGGAATAAAATTAAATAAAAATGCCAGTAAGCCCCACAATAAAGGATACTTAACACCTAAGGTCCAAAGGTATAGTGTTATAATAATTCCTGTTACTAAACTGACTACTGTTTTTATTGCCATGTATTTTTTTAACGACTCAAGAAATTTATCAACATGAAATCGAGCATCGGCTTTTGAACCAAATGCGGTTTGTATTTTTGAATTAAAACTTGATGACTCTAATAATATAAATATCACTGCGAGTAAAATTAGAAACCCATTAGTCAATACATTCCCGAATTCTGATAATATTCTAGCAACATATTTCATTGCAATCGCCGGATCAAAAAATTCAGAGACTGCGGCTCCCGAGAAATCGAATCCAAGTTTAGCTAGCCAAATAAAACCATTTTTGAAAACAGCATCAATTCGTGATTGATAAAGTGGTAATGAATTTAGAAAATCAGAAACTGAACTGCCGATAACACTCGCTAATAATAAACCGGCGACAACAACCACAGCAATAACAATAAATAATGAAAAAATAGTTGGAATTTTTTTTGCTTTCAGCCAGAAAAATGCCGGGGCACTAATAACTGCAATAAAACCGGAAAGTAATATCGGGATGATCACTGCTGATGCTGTTTTAATCCCTGCAATAACTATTACAGAAGCCGCACTTACCAGAAGAAACCGGGTAGCCGTTGACATTGTTTGCATTTTCATCTCGCCTTTGTGATTACGCTAAATACTTTACAACTGATAGTTATATTATTCAATTAATTTGAAACTATTCACCAATACATTATAATTCATTTAATGATTAAAATTCATCTCGCACATGATATCCAGCAAGCAAATTTAATACTCCATTATCTGGAGCAACATAATATTAAAGCCATTATTTTAAATCAATATACTCAGGGTGCGCTGGGGGAATTACCATTTACCCAGGCTTATCCGGAAATATGGGTAGACGAATCGCTGGATAATAAAGCAAAAAAACTCATTAATGAATTTGAAAAATTACCATTAACGGATAAAACAATAGTTTGTAAAAACTGCGATGAAAATAATCCGGAAAACTTTGAAACCTGTTGGTCTTGTGGTTCTCTATTATGATTTAAATTGTTACCGGAATAAATACCCGTTACTCGTAATTAATTACCATCTGCTATTAAACGTTTAATAGCAGACATCACATTCTGGGCATTAAACGGTTTAACAATGAATCCCCGTGCACCACTGGAAATTGCCGATTGAACCCGTTTTGATGATGGTTCACCACTAATCATAATAACGTGAATCTCAGGATATTCTTTTTTAATAAAACTCAATAATTCCAAACCATTTTCACCCGGTAACACAATATCGAGTAACACTAGATGTGGTGGGTTTTCTGCTAATAACCTTCGGGTCGTTGCACCATCACCAGCCTCACCACTAACGGTTAAACCTGACTCAGAAAGTATTAACCGTAACATTTCTCTAATTAGAGAGTCGTCATCAACAATTAATACTTTTAAGGATTGCGCCATATTTATCGATTACAATATAATGAATATTAAAAGAATATCGGTTAATTATAAAAATTCTTAACTGGAAAAATAATAATATTACCAATATAAAATCACGAATTACTTTTACTTAATCCTGTCATTTAGTGTGGGGTCATGATTTTTTATAAAGTTCATTACCCTGAGCTTTAAATTCTTTTGCCTTTTCCTGCATGCCACTTGATAAAGCTTGTTGTGTATCGATACCTTTCAGTTTAGCGTATTCACGAACATCCTGAGTAATTTTCATTGAACAAAAATTAGGACCACACATTGAACAAAAGTGAGCAACTTTATGCGCATCTTTGGGCATAGTTTCATCATGATAGGCGCGTGCACGATCCGGATCCAGACCAATATTAAATTGGTCTTCCCAACGAAATTCAAACCGGGCTTTCGACATGGCGTTGTCTCGTATTTGTGCCCCGGGATGGCCTTTTGCTAAATCAGCAGCATGAGCTGCAATTTTATAGGTAATGATGCCTTCTTTAACGTCATCACGATTGGGTAAACCTAAATGCTCTTTTGGCGTTACATAACATAACATTGCTGTTCCATACCAGCCGATCATTGCCGCACCAATACCGGACGTAATATGATCATAACCCGGTGCAATATCGGTAGTCAGTGGCCCCAATGTATAAAAAGGTGCTTCACCACAGGTTTCCAATTGTTTGTCCATGTTTTCTTTTATCATGTGCATGGGTACATGTCCGGGGCCTTCGATAAAAGTTTGAACGTCGTGTCGCCAGGCAATTTTTGTTAACTCGCCCAAGGCTTCGAGTTCACCAAACTGTGCTTCATCATTCGCATCCGCAATACAGCCCGGACGTAAACCATCGCCCAGTGAAAAAGTAACATCATAGGCTTTCATGATTTCACAAATATCTTCGAAATGGCTGTATAAAAAATTTTCCTGGTGATGTGTTAAACACCATTTTGCCATTATCGAGCCACCACGAGATACTATACCGGTTAAACGTTTTGCTGTGAGTGGAACATGCCGAAGTAACACGCCGGCATGAATAGTAAAATAATCAACGCCCTGTTCAGCTTGTTCTATTAATGTATCTCTGAAAATGTCCCAACTCAAGTCTTCTGCTTTGCCATTAACTTTTTCAAGAGCCTGGTAAATTGGCACCGTGCCAATCGGTACAGGAGAATTACGAATTATCCATTCTCGCGTTTCATGAATATTTTTTCCTGTTGATAAATCCATGATGGTATCTGAACCCCACCGGATACCCCAGGTCATTTTATCCACTTCTGTTTCAATAGATGACGTTACTGCTGAGTTTCCCAGATTACCGTTTATTTTAACCAAAAAATTTCGTCCGATTATCATTGGCTCGAGTTCTGGATGATTTATATTTGCCGGTATCACAGCTCGACCACGCGCCACTTCATCGCGAACAAACTCAGGCGTAATGGCTTCTGGTAAACTTGCACCCCAGGAATTTCCTGGGTGCTGTTCCTTAAGTTCATCTTTATATTGTTCAAGTCTTAAATTTTCACGAATGGCAACGTACTCAATTTCTGGCGTTATAATTCCTTTTTTGGCGTAGTGCATTTGTGAAACATTAACACCAGGCAATGCTTTACGGGGTTTACTAATATGCTCAAATCGAAGTTCATCGAGGCTAGTGTCTTTCGCTCTTTGCGTTCCGTAAGCTGAACTGAGTTCAGCTAAAATTTCTGTATCTTTACGTTCATCAATCCAATTTGTGCGTACATTCGACAAACCTTTACGGATATCAATACTAATATCAGGATCACTATATGGACCGGAAGTATCGTATACCGTTAGTGGCGGATTTTTTTCTACCCGCTTGTCATTGACATCAGTTGATAATTTAGTATCTGATAATTGTATTTCACGCATCGGCACCTGAATATCATCACGGCTGCCGGTTACATAGATTTTTCGAGAATTGGGGAAAGGTTGAATTGAGTCAGAATTTATTTGTGCTGTTTGACTTAATTTTTTATCAATTATTGCGCTCATAATGTCTCTTCCAAATATGGTTAGTACAAATTGCATGGTTAAGGTACGCACGGAAATGGTCAAGACTCGCATTTCCTACGCCGATATTAGCCGGATCAGGTTCTGAGGGTATATCTCAGCGATATTTATCTATCGCACCCCTAGCAAAGAATACGTTATATGAGCTGCATTAAATTTGCAAATCATATCAAACAAAAATTTAATGATTAATTAAAGGTTATTTAATATAGCGGGTGAAAATTGCTAACGTAAGCTAATTTCAGATTACTTGTTATAAAATAAGGAATTACAGATTTTCATGCTTATTTTCATACAAGTCATTGATAGCTGAGGAAATAATCTTTATAAGCTTAGACTTGTTTTTCCTTGTCAGTAAAATGAGAACGCCGTAACCTACAGTTACCCTTAATGACTTCACTTTTGGTATTAGAAATATGACAACTCTGAATATAGAACAAGCTCGCTTTAACATGGTAGAACAACAAATTCGTCCCTGGAATGTGTTTGATGACACTATTTTGAATGCCATGGCGACAATTCCACGCGAAAAATTTGTTCCTTCTCAATACCGAAATCTTGCCTTTAGTGACAATGAGATACCCATTGGTTTTAATCAGGTCATGATGAATCCTAAAATTGAAGCACGGTTACTTCAGGCACTCAACATCAAAAAAAATGAAACCATCCTCGAAATCGGTACTGGTAGTGGTTATTTAACGGCACTACTCGCCAATCTGGCACGACATGTTGTTACGGTTGAAATAATTCCGGAATTAAAAGAACAAGCCGAAGCAAAATTCAAAACGCAGGGAATTGTTAATATAACGTGTGAAATGGGAGATGCCTCAGAAGGCTGGCCTCAAAGCGGTCCTTACGATGTGATAGTTGTAACGGGTTCATTACCCGTAATGCAACATGAACTCAAAGAATCACTCAATGTTGGCGGGCGATTATTCGCTGTTACTGGTGATGGACACGCTATGTCCGCCCAATTAATTTATTGTAGTGGCAAAAATCAATTCACTCAAACAAGTTTATTTGAAACTGAATTACCCCCACTAAGCAATGTTTCTCATATCGATAAATTTGTTTTTTAACGAAAATTAACGCGCCCTAACACTTAATTTTTGAATATTAGATATTTATTGAAATCTAATCCTGCGATGATTTTAAGCAAGGTGTATAATGCATCCCGATAGTAATATTTGATTAATTAATAAGCAAATAGTAACAGTTAGTTGAGTTGCAAACATAATGATCGAAATGACAGCAGTTCAACTTCACCAGCATCTTGCCGAAAGTGATCTCAAGCCCTTATTACTCGATGTCCGAGAACAGTGGGAATTTGACTTGTGCCATATTGAAGAATCAATACTAATTCCGATGTCAGAGATTGTACATAAATATGATGAACTCGACACGCAACAAGAAACTGTTATTATCTGTCACCATGGTATTCGTAGTCGGCAAATAGGTCTGTTTTTAGAAGCCCAAAAATTTAGTCGCATTATTAACTTAAGTGGTGGTGTCGCAGCCTGGGCAGAATCTGTCGATCCTGGTATGCCCCGCTACTAAATAAAACAAAGCTCAGTACAATGTTTGCAAACAAGGATTTTCAACAATGAAATATTTTAAATTACCATTAATGTTATTATTTTTACTGGGTAACATGGGCGCTCAGGCAATCGATTTGAAACAAGTATATGGTGATGCTGTAAAAAATGATCCTCGATACAAAGCTTCATTAGCTGAAAATAATGCATTAATTGAGAATAAATCAATTGCGCTATCGTTAGTGTTACCTAACTTGAATCTAAGCGGTAATATGTCTGAAAATGATAATACAACCACAATAGCAGGAAATAAATCAACCAATAAATTTCAAGGTAATGGTTACTCACTTTCCATTCGACAAACTATTTACAATCACGATTCATTTACCCAACTATCTCAAGCTGATGAAACTGTTGCAATCGCTAATGCAAATTTTACTGGAGCGATGCAGGAATTAATTCTTCGAGTTGCATCTTCGTATTATAATGTCCTCGGCGCTATTGATAATCTCGATTTTGCAGTTGCTGAAAAAAAATCAATTCAACAACAATTACACCAAACTAAACAACGATTCGATGTTGGATTAACAGCTATCACTGATGTACACGAAGCTCAAGCTCGATACGATCAATCTGTCGCCTCTGAAATTGAAGCTGAAAATCTGCTTGCCATCAATAAAGAAAAATTACGTGAGATAACAGGTATATTATATCCTACATTTAAAAGTCTGAAAATAGACACACCGTTGCTACGGCCGGAACCTGCTAATATTGATGACTGGATTAAAACAGCTATTGATAACAATATCGCGTTATTTGTTGCCAATAAAAATATGAATATTAATAAACAAGAAATTTCACGTGCGCAATCAGGTCATTATCCAACCCTGGATCTTGTTGCTGCAGCAAATCGTTCTACATCTTCTACTAGTTTTGGACCAGAATTTGTTGATATCGATAGAGACTCAACATCAATATCGTTACAGCTTAACATGGCTCTATATGAAGGTGGTCGAACCTCATCACGCTCACAACAAGCACAGTATTCATATCAGCAATCGCGTCAATTATATGAACTACAAAGACGCTCCACAGAACGTGAAACACGTACTTCGTATCTCACCGTAATTGCGAATATCAGTCAGGTCAAAGCATTAAAACAAGCATTAGCATCAAGTAAGATTGCGTTAAAAGCAACTCAAGCTGGTTTTGAAGTAGGGACTCGGACTGCTGTTGACGTATTAAATTCACAACGAGAATTGTATCGTGCTGAAAGAGATTATGCTCGATCACGTTATAATTATATTCTTGAAACATTGCGTTTAAGACTTGCAGCCGGAACATTAAACGACACAGATATTAATAATGTTAATACCTGGTTAGTAAACTAATTATATCCATGGGACCTAATGTTCTATCAAAAGCTAATCAATCTCAATTATTGATTATTGATGTTCAGGAAAAATTGCTTCAATCTGTTCCTGGGAATATTATAAATTCTGTTATAAAAAATATTAACGCCATTCAAGAAATGGCGTTATTGTTAGAAATACCAACACTCATTACTGAACAGTATCCAAAAGGTTTAGGTGCTACGGATCCCCGAATTTCTAATAAACAAAATAACAATTTTCCTACTATCGAAAAAACCAGTTTTTCATGTTGCCAGGCACAAGATTTTAATAGTCATGTTAACCATGAAAAAAATCAAATTATAATCGTAGGAATGGAAAGTCATATTTGTGTATTACAAACAGCATTACAATTACAGGCACTTAATAAACAGGTTTTTGTCATTGAAGATGCCTCCTGTTCTCGAAATAAACACAATCATCAAAATGCGATATCACGACTTTCGAAAAACAATATAATTATCAGCAACACAGAATCATTATTATTTGAATGGCTAGAAGATGCGTCTCATCCACATTTCAAAACAGCTTCCAGACTGATACGCTGACATCGAAAGCTAGATGTGTTTATTTGCTATACTGGCTGAGAGTATAATATTACTAATTAATAACTATATTTAGAATTATGTCTGTTAAGCGTTCACCCTTGTGGTTTTTAAAATATTACCATCCAAAATTCTGGATCACGTGGTTTGGACTGGGTATCTTGCGAATTTTTATTATATTACCTTATCCCCAGGCACTAAGGATTGGAAGTTCTCTTGGTGTTCTGGCTTATCATATAATTCCAAAGCGACGTCATATTACTAGCGTTAATATAGCTTTATGTTTCCCTGAACTCTCCCCACAAGAACAAGCCGTATTAGTAAAAAATACCTTTCGCTCGGCCGGGATGGGGATTATAGAAACAGCATTAAGTTGGTGGGCATCACAAAAAAAATTACTGGCACTATCCCAGGTAAGTGGATTAGAAAATATTCATAAGGCACTTAAAAAACAAAACGGTATAATATTATACACCGCCCATACTTCCACCCTGGAAATTGGTGGCGCACTAATGACATTTTACCAACCAATATTATCCGTTTATAAAAAAGCTCATAATCAATTATTTGAAGAATTTTTATATCATTCGCGGACTCAAAAGTTAACCAAACTGGTACAAACTTATGAGTTACGAACTATGATAAAGAGCTTAAATAATAATGAAGTCGCCTGGTATGCAGCAGATCAGGATTTCGGAATGAAGCAAAGTGTTTTCGCCCCTTTTATGGGGGTAGAAACAGCAACTCTGATAACACCAGCCCGAATTGCAAAAATGACTGGAGCTGCGATTGTGCCTTTTTTTTGCCGTCGATTACCCGATAACAAAGGTTATCTTCTGGAGATTCTTCCTGAAGTTGATAATTTCCCATCGGGTGATGATGTACAGGATGCAACTCAGTTAAATCAATTAATTGCAGATGCAATCAAAAAAGCACCTGAACAGTATTTTTGGGCACACCGCAGATTTAAGACTCGACCTCCTGGCGAACCTGATGTTTATGCAATTAAAAATTCTGAAGTATAAACCATGTTGCGATATAAACTACTCATATTTTTACTAACACCAATAATTATTGGCTACACAATTATTCGAGCAGTTAAATTCAAAGATAAACGCTATTTGCAACAGCGACTCGGTTTCATTAAGGCCTTAAACCATAAACAAAATAAACCTGTCTGGATACATGCTGCCTCGGTCGGTGAAGTTATAGCAGTTATTCCATTGGTTCAGCGAATACAAAATGAATATTCGGGTACACCCATACTAATTACCACAAACACTGCCACTGGAGCCGAAATTGTAAAAACACAATTAAGCTCATTACCACAGGTAGAACATTGCTATATGCCAATTGATTGGTCGTGGGCTATGACCAAAATCATAAAATATATTCAGCCTCGAACTATTTTTGTAGTTGAAACAGAGATTTGGCCAAATTTATTTAATAGCTGTTTTTCTAATAATATTCCCGTCATTATTATTAATGCGCGTCTGTCACACCGTACCACTTCAGCTAAGCCCTGGTTGATTCACATTTACAAAAACACATTATCAAACGTCTCGAAAATACTGGCACGTTCTGAAGAAGATTATAATAGTTATCTTAAACTTGGCGCTCAAAAATCCAGACTTAAATTAGTTGGAAATATTAAATATGCCGCTAACAATGCTACTAATTTAAAACCAATTTTACTTAAACGACCCTATGTACTTGCTGCATCAACCCATGATGACGAAGAAAAACAATTAAGCTTAATATGGATGAAGTTAATTGAAAATAAAGTAATAACTAATGAAATACTTGTGATTGTCCCCAGACACCCCGAACGCTCGCACAGAATTGAGCAACAACTTAAAAACTCAGGTGCCAATCTGGCAATACGCAGTAAAGATGAAAACATATCAGATTTAACTCAAATTTATATTGCAGATACAGTCGGTGAATTAAAACACTTCATGCTCAATGCAAAGTTTGTATTTATGGGTGGCTCGCTCATACCGCATGGAGGACAAAATATTATTGAACCAGCGCAATTGGGAAAAGCCATTATTTTTGGTCAGCACATGTTTAATTTTAAATATGAAAGTCAACAACTGCTGGATAACGATGCTGCAATACAGGTTAAAACAACGGATGCGTTATATGAGCAATTTGTTTTATTACTGCAAGATAATAATAAAATTGATCAACTATCGAAAGCAGCAAGGCAAGTAATGCAAAATCAGGGAAATACAATATTAGATCAGTATATGATGGAACTAAAACCCTATATTGTCAATGACAACACTATTTCTTAGAAGCCTGATAGCCAAGAAGTAACGCCTGCCAATTCTTATTTGAATAATGAAACGATGTTTCAATTTGATTTAATTTTAACAACGAGCGTTTTAATCGTGCAATGTTTAAATCTTGCCAGGAGACAGCTGGTGGCATAATCCTGCCTTTATCAAAATCAATTAACGATATTGTATTCATATCATCAATCATGATATTGTGGGCGTTTAAATCAGCATGATTAATTCCATGATCATGAAATTTCCGAATCGTTCGACCTATTTTTCCCCAGGTTTTATTATCCAGTTCACTTTTAATTAATATAACCGCTAAAGAATCCGCATTTTTTATGCGGCTCATAATGAAGTCGGCACTGTAAAAAATATTAAAAATTAATTTGATTTTAACAACGCGACAGGCAACTGGCTCAGGAACCGGTAAATCCAGCTTTCGCATTTCGGTCAGAATATTCCATTCTTTCCAGGGACGGGTATGCTCAATCCCTACCCAGATGTATTTATTGTTCAGTATCTTCGAAATTAGTCCTCCGCGAAGATATTTTCGTAGCACTAATTCAATACCGGATATAAGAAGGTAATATGCTGTGCCCCGTCCAGTCGCACATCCTGTAATAACATCAAGTTTTTCTAAAATTATCGGGTCAAAACTGATATTATCGGGATTAGGAAAAATTGCTTCATCATATTGAATGACTTGATTTTTAAATTGAATTATTTTTGTCATTTTTAATTTTTTTTAAATGCATAACATATGAAATTACCCTTAAAAACACAACCTGCCAAAATCTGTTTACTGCGATTATCTGCTGTCGGTGATATTTGCCATATGCTTCCAATTGTTCGAACAATACAGAAATTCTGGCCAGATACCGAAATAACCTGGGTAATCGGTAAACTTGAATACACTCTAGTCTGCGATATCCCTGACATCAAGTTTATCATATTTGATAAATCAAAAGGATTTTCTGCCTACCTTTTATTACGACAATACTTCAAAAATAAATCATTTGATGTCCTGTTACACATGCAAATGTCGCTACGAGCCAGCATTGCAAGTTTGTTCATTCCCGCTAATATCAAACTCGGTTTTGACAGAAATTCAGCTAAAGATGGTCAGTGGTTATTTACTAATCATAAATTAAAAAACCATGCTCCCGGTCATGTTATCGATAATTTTTTTAATTTTATTGAAACACTCGGACTAAATGAGCGCGATCTTTCCTGGAACTTACCTATTCCTGAAAATGCGCAAGCGTATGCTGATAAAGCCCTACCTGACTCTAAACAGTATTTAATTATTAGTCCGTGCTCCAGTATGTCCTACCGAAATTGGTCAACTGAAAATTATGCGGCTATAGCCGATTATGCTCAGGATAAATTTGGCCTAACTGTCGTACTTACCGGAGGACCCGCATCAATTGAAGCAGAATATGGCACTAAGATTGAACAGGATAGTAAGTTTCCCGTTATTAATTTGATAGGTAAAACAAACTTAAAACAATTATGTGCCATTCTTAATAAAGCACTTATCATCATTGCGCCCGATTCAGGACCGGCCCATATCGCAACAGCACTTAATATCCCAGTAATTGGGTTATACGCTACAACTAATCCACGCCGGGCACGGCCGTATTTAAGCGGGCAATATACAATTAACAGATACGATGAGGCTATTTCTGATAAATTTTCTAAAACGGTTGAGCAACTACCCTGGGGAACCCGGGTTCGAGATGAAGG
>JBGMRJ010000034.1:8560-26780 GCA_048061315.1 Gammaproteobacteria bacterium | reverse complement strand
AGTGTGTTACTTCGAAATATCAATGATAGTACCGAGACTCTCGCCGAATTATCCAAAAAATTATTTGCAGCTAATGTCCTACCCTATTATCTGCACCTGTTAGATAAAGTTGCGGGTGCTCAGCATTTCGATATTCCGCGAACTAGAGCAAAGATGCTCTATCGTGAGCTGCAAAACTGTTTACCGGGTTATTTAGTACCCAAACTGGTTGAAGAAATCGCTGGCATGGCCAGTAAAATGCCTTATACCGAATAACTATTCACTGAATTTTGCTTATTAATTCAATGTGGTCTATAAAATGCATATCGTTCTATATGAATATCAACAACTTACGATTATGTTAAAAAACGATATATTCGCTATTTTATTGGGTATTATCGATTTTCATTTAACATAACTGGTGAAAGTCAAGTATCAGTGTCATAATTTGTGATAGAAGTCAGGACTAGAATTTTAAAATTAAATAATTAGTACACTTTAAGTGTCACTAATTGGGGATTAACTGTGACAAGCAGCTCGGGATTAATAACGCACGATTTAAAAAAGGCTAACTCTAAAAGCTTTGATATTCGCGCGAAAAAAGTTGAAGCATGGATTGAAACCTTGCCTATGGCAAACCTTGGTGAAACATCACGCTTAATCTATAACGCCCTGGTGGAAACCAATCAGACCCGTTATAACTACCACGATCGCACCCGGTTCCTGGAAACTATTCAAGAACCATTACATTATATTACTCAAGGAATGCGAAAACATTTTATTGGTGTTGGCTTTCCATTACCAAGCAAAAGTAAGAAGATTGCGATTGCGACCCGTAAAATTTATACCGAGATAGCCACTGGATACAAAATATCTTTGGATAATATGCTATCAAGCCATTCATTATTTTCAGACACTCGTTTGCTTACTTTAATACTGCATCGAACTATGACGAGTTTAAGCCGTGAATTAGTAACATCTTATCAGGTATATTCGCCTTATCGAAAACACATATGGAACGAACTCCATAAAATATATTCCATTGCCAAAACCAAAAAATGTCATCGAATAACCGTAACCGATGCCGATCAGGAAAATAGCCGTAAGTCGAGTATTAGTGATGAGTACAAACGAATATTGCTATTATCATTGGCTAGTCCCTATTGTTTACGTCATGGTGAAGTTAATAAAATTTATACTGCACTTGAGCAGTGGTCAGAATTGATTGATATTCTTGAGTTAAGCAAACAAGTCTATGCCAAAGGTGTCTTTGCTGTTGATACAAAAAGTGATTTACCACCGCGCTATCTGGCAATTAATCCAAGTGACTATAACACCTCACACTTCTTGTTGATATCGACCGAGCAACTCACTAATAAATTACGGCACGAGATACAAGACAGTAGTGATGTGGTATCAACAACACTTGTTGGACTTGATATGCAACGCCAGGATCTGTCGCATACTTTATTAAGAAAATTATTGAGTTATTGGGGGCATATCCCCAAAAGAGCATTTCCCCGTTCAACTAAAGATGAACAAATTAGCGTTGCAATGGGATTAAACTCGGCCCATAGAATCATCTATGAATCTGCAACAGGGAAAAATAACAAACGAAAAAATCAGTTTGATGAACCGGCAAGGTTTGAAAGTATTTCTGTACCTAAAAATGCCGAACCAACTGGTGATGTTTGGAATAGGGTTTATCCCAATAGTGATGCTACCAACAACATTATTGAATTTGAATCTGTAACTGAAACTACTGTAACTGAAAAACAAATAGAAGAACACTACAGCACTGAAAACTGGCAAATAGTCAATGAAAGTGCCGGTGGTTACTGTATTCGCTGTAAAGATGGTTGTGCCAGTAAAGTGCAGGTTGGCGAACTCATCGGTATTCGTCGAAGTGGTGATGGCCATACCTGGAAATGGGGTGTTGGTGTAGTGCGCTGGATGCGATTTAGTGAATCAAGTGAATTACAGCTCGGCGTTAGAATGATCACTCCAGATGCAGCTGCAATTGGACTAAAAATAACATCAAATGAAGATAAAAAAGCGAACTATCATCGCACTTTGATGTTACCGAAATTACAAACAATCAATCAACCCGCAACCCTGATAACCCCACCGGTACCGTATCGAGTTGGTAGTAAAGCGGAGATAAAGATCTTAGGTAAAAAAATCGAAGTTGAATTGACAAAACAGTTAACAAATACCGGGCTATTTGCTCAATTTGAATTTACACCGGTAAACACCACAATTTCCACAGAAACTGAGACTCAAAAGACAAACCCGGATACATTGAATGATATTGAGATTAGCTCTGTCTGGACCTCACTCTAAGATTATTTCAAAAATTCAAGATTTTCAACACCTTGCCGATAGCGTCTATGGTAAAAAGTAGTTTTTCAGGTTATCCTTAATAATCTATTTACGAATGAAGAACGAAAACAGGTATGGTTGCGTGAACGACGAGAAGATAATTAAAATTTTATCGCTTTTTGAGTCCTCAGAAGAAGCTGAAGCTTTGATTAATATTTTACGTAATAATGGCCTCATTATTCGTGATTCACGAGTGGAGGATGAAGAAGATTTATTGATTTTCCTCGAAAATGAATCTACCGATCTGATTATTGCCAAAAGTGGAAACCCCCATGCCAATTTGAAACAAACTCTTGCCGCAATACAAAACACCGGCCACGATATTCCACTCATCGTCATAACACCCTCTGAAAAAGAAAACGAAGTTCTGGATTTACTCGCAATCGGCGCAAGAGATATTGTAGCAATAGATAATAATGAACGGTTTAAAGCAATCATCAAACGAGAAGCATTTGATTTAAATCAGCGTCGAGAACGCCGCCGAAATGAAAAGTTATTACATGAAGCAGAAAAACGCACTAAGTCCTTAATCGAAAGCTCTCGCGATGCAATTGCTTATATCCATGAAGGAATGCACATCTACGTAAATCAAGCCTATTTAAATGTTTTTGGGCATGAAAGTATGGAAGACGTTGAAGGTATGCCCGTACTGGATATGGTTGATAATGAAGACCACGCAAAATTTAAAGACTTTTTACGTAAATATGCAAAAGGACAAGTGAAAGAGAATAAACTGGAAGTTCAGGCAATTAAAGACAATGGGCGTCGTTCAACAGTAACTCTTGAATTTAACACTGCCAGCATGGACGGCGAAGTTTGCACGCAACTTATAATCCGAGATCAAACATTAAGTGGTGAATTAGAAACCAAGCTGAATGTACTCAGCCAGCAGGATTTATTAACCGGTTTATATAATCGAAATTATTTTATTGAACAGTTGGACATGTTCATCGCTCAAACACTCGATGGTAATGGCCGAGGTGCAATTCTGTTATTTACACTTGATGCATTCGCTAAAATAAAAGAAGAAAATGGCATTTCAGGAAGTGACATGTTGCTGGCAGACATTGGCGGTATCTTTAAAGATAAACTCGATGATCTGGGCGATTTAGCGCGAATTGAAGGCCCTGTTTTTGCTTTATTACTTAAGAATATTGACACTAAAAAAATTAAACAGATTACTGCAGGCCTATGCAAAATAGTAAGTGAGCACTACTCTGATGTTGGTGGTAAATCCATTAATAGCACCTGCAGTATCGGAATATCACTAATTAATGAAACAACGTCCTCAGCATCTGAATGCATTCAACGTGCAGAGACCGGGATGAAAATAGCCCATAAAGACGGGGGCAATCAAGCTCATCTGTTTAATCCAGCAATAGAAGATTTAGAAGAGAATGAACAGGATAATCACTGGAATGCAAAAATTAAACACTCTCTCCGCAGTAATAATTTTACTTTGTTATTCCAGCCTATCGTAAGTTTGCATGGTGAAGCTGGACAAAATTATGAAATATTGATCCGGATGAAAGATGATGATGGTTCAATCATTTCTCCAAATGAATTTATACCAACCGCTGATCGATTAGGATTGACGATGTACATCGATAGATGGATTTTGGGTAATACCATGGTTCTATTAGCGGAACAGGCAAAAAAGAAGATAGAAACACGATTTTTCATCAAAGTTTCGGCAGGAAGTATTGCCGATGATGACTTCTTACCGTGGGTGAGTGAACGCATTAAAAGCTTAAGAATCAATGCAGATGGTCTGGTCTTTGAAATCAGTGAAGATACTGCACTTAATTATTTAAATCGCGTTAAAACCGTTATAACAGGATTAAAACAACTTAATTGTCGAATTGCTCTTGAGAATTTTGGTAAAGAACCCAATGCCTTTCAAGCTTTAAAACAACTTGATTTTGATTATGTGAAACTACACGGCGAATTAATTAAGAATCTGGCTTCCAATGTTGAAATGCAGGAACGGGTAAAAGAAATTGCAGAATTTTGTTCTAATAACAACAAGCAAACCATTGCCTCATTTGTCGAAAATGCCAATAATCTCGCCGTATTATGGCAATGCAGCATCGACTTCATACAAGGTTACTTTTTACAAGAACCTAAAAATAACCTGAATTATGATTTTGATGAGGGTTTTTAAATTTTATCTTTAAATGTGACTAATCTTACTTCGTAAGATTAGTCCAACACATGCGATACCAGACCATCGGCTAATTTCGGTTCAAACCAGGTAGATTTAGGTGGCATCACTTTATTCGCATCGGCAACTGACATTAAATCATCTAAACTGGTTGGAAATAATGAAAATGCTATTTTCATCTCACCCGACTGAACACGCTTTTCTAATTCACCCAAACCACGGATTCCACCAACAAAATCAATTCGATTATCAACCCGCGGATCAGCTATATTAAACAACGGTTCAATTAAATTGTTTTGTAATAAACTAACATCAAGCCGAGCAACAGGATCGTTATCAGGAACAAGATTTGATTTAATTTTAAGTCGATACCATTGATTATTTAAAAACATTCCAAAAGTTCCAGCTGATTCAGGCTTTACTTGTTCTGATATTTTTTCAATAGAAAACGATTCAGAAATTTTATCGACAATATCTTTTTCGTCCAGGCCATTTAAATCTTTAATAACGCGATTATAATCCAGAATATTCATTTGATTATCAGGAAATATAACGGACAAAAAATATTTGGAATTTTCATTATCACGCATTTTAGCAATCCGCGATGCTGCGGCAGATCGATGATGTCCATCAGCAATATACAAACATTCCATTGCATCAAATGTATCTGTTATCAGGCTGATATCCTGTTCATCATCAATAATCCAGATTGAATGATTAACACCATCATCTGCTTTTAAATCATAAAGTGGTTTATTTTTAATTATTTTAGATGCAATTGAATCAATAGTATCATTATGGCGGTAAGTTAAAAATACCGGACCTGTTTGGGCATTAAGTGCATCAATTTGATTGACACGATCATCTTCCTTAACTGGACGAGTATATTCATGTTTACGAATTTTATTAGAATCATAATCAGCAACTGAGGCAATTGCTACTAAGCCCGTTTGTTCCTGATTCCCCATCCGTAATTTATAGAGATAATAATTTGGTTTATCGTCACGAGTGAGAATTTTATTTTCGATTAACTTATTCAAATTTTCCAATCCTTTTTGATAAACTGATTTATCATAAGGATCGGTACCTTCCGGCAAATCAATTTCAGGTTTGGATATATGTAAAAAACTTCTCGGACGCCCTTTTGCACGCTCACGCGCTTCCGCAGTATTTAACACATCATACGGCGGTGCAATAACATCAGCTGCAAATTCCTGTTTTGGTTTTAAAGCTGCAAATGGTTTAATCATTGACATTATTTTTATTCCTTATTTCTAAATAAACTAACCAATACCCGGATAATAACTGGATACTTCTTATTGTATTAATAGCTAATAGTTAAGACAAATTACGTAATGCTGTGATACGAGCAGATAACGAAGGATGACTTATAAATAATTGATAGAGAGAACTATGGCGTAAGTTATCATAACTGAAAGCCAGGTTCTGAGAAATTGTTTTTCCATTACATGCTTGCATACATTCCAATGCTCGCAACATACTTTCGTGACCTGCAATTCTGGCACCACATAAATCAGCATGAAACTCTCTTTGGCGACTAAACCACATTACTAGTAGACTCGCTATCCAACCAAAACTCAATTGTGCAAAACTAACAATTAGATAATATGACATCACCGCAATGTTTTTTTGTTTTGGAAAAATTTTGTTTAAAAGATATTTTATACAGTTCGCTGGTAAATATACAATACTATTCACCACCCCCTGCATTAGTGCCAGGGTTAGCATATCGCCATTTGCGATATGTGATATTTCATGACCAACAACACCCTCCATCTCATCTTGAATCATAACATCAAGAAGTTGTTGGCTTACTGCTAGCAACGCTTTATCGCGTTTAAAACCAGTTGCAAATGCATTAATATCATGACCTTGATAAATCATAATATCTGGCTTTGAAATTCCAACAGTATCGCTCAAACGTTTGACAGTCGCGTACAACGATAATTCATTCACCGAAGCGGGCGTATGAAGTTCCCGCACGTCAAGAAATACTTTCACAAAAAATCGAGAAAGCAGTATTGAGATAAATGCACCCAATACAATAAAGGCGATAGTTAATATGAGAAGATTGATATACAGTGGCATATCGAATTCGAACCAATTACTCGCACTTAACAATAGTATATTTACAGTAAAAAGCAGCGCTACAGCAAATACTGTACTTAAAAATAATATCGCTGTTTTTAGAATATTTTTCACATCCATCACAATAAATATTTAAACTTTAAATTAACAATAATCATGATTATACAGTGACATTAGCGTAATACCGAATATAAATCTTCGTTTTTTAATAAATTGACACGCCCAAATTACCACTAGCTAAAATTTAATATTTTTATATCATTAAAATAAAAATTTCTAGTGCAAATGTACAAACAAATCAAATACTTAGCAAGGTATAAATTTAACGTGGGAATTATTTAAAAATGCAGATTTTAGAACTATTATTAACAATTACAGTCAAATTATTTAGTACAATAATCAATACTAATAAGACTATAATAGTGCTGGGTATAATTCCAAATAACTATAATATTATTTAATACTTAACTTACAGAATAACAATTATCTCGATGTTTAATGCGATTAAAAAAATTTTATCTGCTCCCATTAAAACTACTAAACAGTTACCAGGGAAAATAAGATCAGCACTTACTCCTAAACATATTCCTATTGCGTTTAAGTTATCTGTTTTTATTACCCTGTTAATTTCATTTGGTATGGTGTTATTAGGCTCCGTTATTGTGTCGAATCAAACTCAATTGATTCATGATCAAACTAATGAATTTGGTAAAGCGATTATTGAACAGTTAGCAGAATCATCTAAAGAACTGGTTTTATCTGAAGACCGATTAGGGCTGATGGTTTTAGTTCGAAACCTAAATGCCATCGACAGTATCCTAGGTGTCGCCATTTATTCTGATAGTGGCACAATTTTAGCCTCAACCGGAATACTTCCTTACGATGATATTATTTCTTTGTATGGAAAATCTGAGCCACTGAAAAATTCCAGTTATACCGCCGACTGGATGCTGGAATCTGAAAATTCTGCTCCTCAACCAATAACATCCTATATAGCACCGATTCGTTTTCAAGGAATTATTGCCGGACATGTTGTTGTTAACTTTCGAAAAAGTTATTTAACTAAATATTTAATGCATACCATACGGGCAGTTACTGCCGCAACAATCCTTATGATAATGTTAGGCATTATAGCGTCTTATTATTTAGGTAAACGATTATCTCGACCTATTGATACTTTTATCAAAGCCAGTAAAGCCATTGATAGTGGCGACTACAATTACCGTATTAAAGAAAATCGAAATGACGAGCTTGGTCATTTAATTGGTGCTTTTAATAATATGGCTAGTGGCTTACTGGAAAAAAGACAGGTAGAGAGTGTATTTTCCCGTTTTGTTTCAACTAATGTAGCAAAACAAATAATGAAAAACCTGGATCATGTTTCTCTGGGTGGTGAACATGTTAATGCATCTGTTATGTTTGCAGACATTGTCGGATTTACCAGTATGTCAGAAAAATTACCGCCACAGGAAATCGCATCTTTATTAAATGAATATTTTACCTATATCTCAATTGTCAGTAAGTTATACCATGGCACAATAGACAAATACATGGGAGATTGTGCAATGGTAGTGTTCGGAGTTCCTATTAAAGATGAAGATCATAATTTCAATGCTATCTCCTGCGCAATTATGATTCAAAAACTGGTAGATCGATTAAATGCGCTTCGAATACACAATGGCCAATTTCCAGTATATTTCAGAATTGGTGTTAACTCCGGTGATATGCTAGCAGGTAATATGGGAGCTCAAGAGAGAATGCAATATACCGTGGTAGGTGAAGTAGTAAACCTGGCATCACGATTACACACTACAGCTGAAAATGGACAAGTTGTTATTAGTGAAGATATGTATAACAACAAAGATCTTAGCTGGAGAATAACAGCGAGTAAATGTCATGAAATCCAGTTGCGAGGCATTTCAAAACCGGTTGTCACCTATATCGTAACTGATGTGGCAAGCACTTACCGTGACAAGATGAATATGCAACTAGAAGAGTTATTGAGAGACAAAATTGTCGCATGATTTTTAGAACGTTTGTTTTTATTTTAACATTACCTTTTGTTTTTTCCAGTTGTGCTTATCTGGATGCCCAACGTGATGATGTCGATAGCTTAATAACAAAGTGGCTATCAGAACAGGAATATGACAAAGCGCTAGATACATTGTCAGAAGTTAAAACTGTTCATCCTCAATATTTCAAATTAATGCTTCGCAAAAAAGAAATTACTAAGCAATCAAATAAATTTGTAGCAAAGACAATAAAACAAGCCCAATTTTTTATCAAAGAAAGTAAGTGGGAAGATGCCTATACCGTTTATGATTTTGCATTGAGTAGAGTTTCAGAAGATAAAAGTCTTAATTCATCTTACAAAAGATATCTTAACAAACGTCAGATATACATTGATAAATTAAAACATAAATTATTAATTCATAATGCTAATGTTTTAATTAAAATATTACCGGTGCAGAAGAAAATTTCACAGGCAATAAAAGAAACATCAGTTGAACAAAAAAAATATGAATCTCTTGAACAACAAGCAATCGAAACAATTGACTCACTCGTTACCTGCTCATCGAATTCATTAAAACTGAAAAAAATAAAAGTAGCAAACTTATGCATTGGTCTTGCCCTTAAATTAAAACCTTCAAAGGAAATAACTAAACTTTTAAAACTAAATCAACAAAAAATAAGTAAACTGACTGCTGGCAAAAAACAAAAAAAACAACGAGCAAAATCAAGCTCATACTCTCGAGCCTTAAAAGAATACAAAGCAGCATTTGACAAAGATGATCTAATCACTGCAAACAAAAAATTAACTGCTTTATTAGCTGAAAATAAAGATAATTATGAATTAATTAAATTAAAAACTGAACTTGATGAAACTATTAATAAGAAAATCAAAATTGGAATAGAATCAGGAAGAATTTTATACAGCAAAGGCAATATTAAACTTGCATTAGATAAATGGCAAAGGCTTCAAAAACTTGACCCCGAAAATATCGAATTGAATTCACACATCAGTCGGGCTGAACGGGTATTGCGTAAATTACGGAATCTAACTAATAAAGAAGACGTTAATAATAAAACTGGAGGTTAATAACTATTCCTCTTCGTCCTCTATTATTTCTTCAACTTTAATTCGCTTAACTGTTCTATAGCCACGCGGTAATTTCATTCCACGTTTACCACTTTCTCCCTCATAGGGTGACATATCATCTTGCGTAAAGACTGTTTTACGAGATCCGGTATCAATTACGAGCTTATCTTCATCAGTAACCAGAGTTATTGCAACTACTGATTCTACACCACTCTTCGCTTTCGCCGTTGGTATATTCAAGGTTTTTAATCCTTTACCTTTTGACATTATCGGTAATTCATCAAGTGAATGAATTAACATGTGACCATCATTTGAAACTACCACAACCCATTGGTTTTCATAATCGGTAACTTCAACCGGGGGTAATAATTTTCCACCAGTAGGTACTTTAACAATACCTTTGCCTTTTTTATTTCGCGTTAAACAATCAGCCAGTGTCACTACCAGTCCATATCCAAAACTGGTCGCCAGTAAATATTGTTTTTCCGGATCGCCGCTCATCACTCCACAAAATTGCGCTCCTGCAGGAGGGGTCAGCCTGCCGGTGAGAGGTTCGCCCAAGCCTCGTCCTGATGGTAATGTGTGAATCGGTATACCATAGGTGCGACCGGTCGAGTCGATGAATATTGACATCTCATTGGTTTTCGCTCGTGTACTATCCAGATAAGAATCACCTGATTTAAAGTTTACGTCTTCGGGAATTAATTCATGTCCCTTCGAGCTTCTTACCAGCCCATTAACCGATAAAATAACTGTCACTGGTTCAGAACTGATTAAATCAGTTTCATCAATAGCACTAGCGGCGTCGCGAACCTTAATAGGAGAACGACGTTTATCACCATGAATTTTTATAATGTCGTTTAATTCATTTTTGATCAAGGTATTTAAGCGCGATTTGGAGCCAAGAAGATTTTGGAGCTCATCACGTTCAGCTTTTAATTCTTTTTGTTCTTTGCGTATTATTATTTCTTCAAGCTTTGCTAATTGTCTTAATTTTAAATCTAAAATAGCATCTGCTTGTATCTCTGTAAGCTTGAATTCTTTCATCAATGCTTGCTTAGGCTTATCGTTGCTACGAATAATACGAATTACTTCATCGATATTTAAGAAGCATTTCATTAAGCCGGTTAAGATGTGTAAGCGCTTATCAACTTTATCTAATCGATATTGCAGGCGTTTACGAACAGTCTCTTTTCGATAGACTAACCACTGGGTTAGTAATTCGAGTAAGTTGCGCACACCGGGTTTGCCATTTAAACCGATAACATTCATGTTGACACGGTAGGTACGTTCTAAATCGGTAGAAACGAATAAATGCGACATTAATTCTTCAACATTAACATCATTCGATTTTGTCATAATAACTAATCGAGTTGGATTTTCATGGTCCGACTCATCGCGCAAATCAACAACTAATGGCAGTTTCTTGGCTGTCATTTGCCCAGCTATTTGCTCTAAAACCTTGGATGGCGATGCCTGATGCGGCAAAGCAGTAACAATAATATTGCCTTTTTCCATTTCGTATATTGCACGCATTCGAATTGAACCACGTCCGGTTTTATACATCTGTTTAATTTCTTTTTTGGGCGTTATTATTTCAGCATCGGTTGGATAGTCTGGTCCTTTTACAATTTTGCATAAATCAGTCAGTGTTGTCTTTGGTTCTTTTAACAACAATAAACACCCATTGAGAATTTCTGTTAAATTATGGGGTGGTATGTCAGTTGCCATGCCAACAGCAATACCCGTCGTACCATTTAATATAATGTGCGGTATTCGTGCTGGCAATAACACTGGTTCGTCTAATGAACCGTCAAAATTAGGCATCCAGTCAACGGTGCCCTGCCCTAACTCTGATAATAATAAATCTGCAATAGGCGATAAACGTGATTCTGTATAACGCATGGCAGCGAATGATTTTGGTTCATCGGGTGAGCCCCAATTACCTTGACCTTCCAGTAATGGATAACGGTAGGAGAAAGGTTGCGCCATTAACACCATTGCTTCATAACAGGCACTATCACCATGAGGGTGAAATTTACCGAGCACGTCACCAACCGTTCGAGCTGATTTTTTAAACTTTGAACCGGCTTTTAAACCCAATTCTGACATCGCATAAATAATTCGACGCTGAACCGGTTTTAAGCCATCACCTATATGAGGAAGTGCACGATCTAAAATAACGTACATAGAATAATTGAGATAAGCTTTTTCAGTAAAATCCTTTATTGGCATCAATTCTATATTGTCGTCAACAAAACTTGTATTCTTGGCCATACTGTTATTTTCTCTTATCTATTTTAAATTCAATTATTATTCTTTTCGCTATTTTTAATAGCGGATGATTGGTGTTCATTAGTATATAATTTTTCTAAACCTTTTAAAGCCTTAGAGACACTAAAATGCCATGCCCATGCGGTGCCGACACCATCACCTTCGCGCCACTGCTGGTATTCTTTCGAAAATTCAGGTAAACGCCTGTTTTTATCTAACAACTTAACAACACTGCTTTGCAAAGCGGTTTGCATAAAAGCCATATGACTTACTACTGTTCGAACTCCTTTTGAAACACCCGGGTCCATCACTGCAACATTATCAAGTCGAATATGGACTACTACAGCACTTTCGAAGTAATCAACTTTTAAAATAGTCAATTTTGAATTTTGTTCATGTTGTCGCGTTTTATAACTCCAAACCTGGCCAGCTATAAAACTACTCTGTTGTTCCTCGTCTGACTCCAGATCAAGCTGGTAGTTAGTGACTACAGCAAACGAACTATTTGCATACAATATTAAAACCAAAATAATAAAACTGTATTTAACTTTCCCTAAATAAAACATCCATACCCCCGACTAATTTATTGAATTACTAAAAATTACATCACATGTTTACGGGGGGAATGATGAAATAGTTATTTGTATTTATCCCAGATCAGCAAGATCACCTTTACTTTCAAGCCATGCTTTTCGATCAGATGCGCGTTTTTTAGCCAACAATAGATCGAGCATTTGATGACTGCCGTCACCTGGTTCTATTGTTAACCGAACCAGACGTCTGGTATCCGGATCCATCGTTGTAATCCGTAATTGCATTGGGTTCATTTCACCCAAACCTTTAAATCGAGTGATTAACACTTTTCCTTTTTTCTTTTCGGCAGCAATTCGATCCAGGATACCTTGTTGTTCAGAATTATCCAGCGCATAAAATGTTTCTTTACCAACATCAATTCGATAGAGAGGTGGCATTGCCACGTAGATATTTCCTGCGGCAACCAGTGCAGGGAAATGCTGGAGAAACAATGCACATAACAATGTTGCAATATGAAGACCATCGGAATCCGCATCGGCTAAAATAATAATTTTACCATAGCGTAAACCTTTCACTTTTTCAGAACCGGGATCAACGCCAATCGCCACAGAGATATCATGAACTTCCTGTGATGCCAACACTTGAGAGGAATCCACTTCCCAGGTGTTTAAAATTTTACCCCGCAGAGGCATTACTGCCTGAAAAATACGATCTCGAGCTTGTTTGGTCGAACCACCCGCTGAATCCCCTTCCACCAAAAATAATTCACCCAGTTCAACGTCCTGTGATGAACAATCTGAAAGTTTTCCGGGTAATGCCGGGCCTTGCATCACTTTCTTACGAATAACCTTTTTGCCGGCTCGCATTCGTGATTGTGCACTATTAATGGCGAGCTCGGCTATCTGTTCGCCAAAATCGACATGCTGGTTTAGCCAAATACTAAACGCATCTTTTAATACCCCGGAAACAAAAGTGGCGCATTCTCTTGATGATAAACGTTCTTTTGTTTGACCTGAAAATTGTGGTTCCGCCAGTTTAACGGATAAAACATAACTCACTTTATCCCAGACATCTTCAGGTGCCAGTTTAACGCCGCGTGGTAATAAATTTCTTAAGTTACAAAAATCCCGGATAGCATCGGTTAAGCCAGTTCGTAAACCATTAACATGCGTTCCACCTTGCGATGTTGGTATTAGGTTAACATAGCTCTCAGTAACAGCTTCACCACCTTCTGGAACCCAAACCACTGCCCAACTCACTTGTTCTTCATTACCCGTTAGATCACCGGTAAAACTATCTTCGGGAACGACCGCAATGTCACCAATTGTACTAAGCAAATAATCACTGATACCATCTTGATAAAACCACTCTTGTGTCTGATCTTTATTTTCATCATAAAAACTAACCCGCAGACCAGGACACAATACCGCTTTGGCTTGCAGCACGTGTTTTAAACTTGAAATAGAAAATTTGACGGTATCAAAATACTTCTTATCAGGCCAAAAGCGCAGACGCGTTCCGGTTTCACGTTTTGCAACCTTACCAACCTTTTTCAGTGGTTTCTTCGCTTCACCGCTAGCAAAGGACATTTTGAATTCAGAACCATCACGTTTAATAGCAACATCAACTCGTTTTGAAAGTGCATTAACAACTGAAATGCCAACCCCGTGCAGGCCACCTGAAAATTGGTAATTTTTATTGGAAAACTTACCACCCGCGTGTAATCGAGTCATAATGACTTCTACACCAGAAATTTTTTCACCTTTGTGTTTATCAACCGGCATCCCCCGACCGTCATCTTCGACCTCGATTGAACCGTCTTTAAACAAAGAAACCTTGATATTCGATGCATGCCCTGCAACAGCTTCATCAACACTGTTATCCAGTACTTCTTGAGCAAGATGGTTTGGGCGTTCTGTCTGGGTATACATCCCCGGACGTTTCTTAACCGGTTCCAGGCCGGTTAATACTTCAATTGCATCAGCATTATAACTGGTAGCCATATTTGATATTTTTCTTCTAACTGTCTGATTTATCTTAAGTGCTATACAGCACGTGTATTAGTGTTATTTTACCGAAATTTAACAGAGATGTTTATACTGATATATCTCATTTTTATAAAAATGTCGTTAATAACGAATATTAATTTATCGATTATAATGGTTCTATCGATTAAATTAATACTTTATATTAAAACTCAATTCTACGCCATATCCAAATAGATTGACGTATTCATTAGGGATTTATAGTCGATACTCGAGTAAATTTGAAGAATTAACACAGAAATGCCCAAAAAAATGGTCTCTAAACTAAATTTTTTATACTTTAAATCGTGCTACTAACATTTGCAAATTATTCGATAACGTTGCTAATTCACCACTTGCAGCAGCTAATTGGTCTGTTCCATCAGCCGTTTGTGTTGCAATATCGGTAATATTAACGATATTAACATTTATTTCTTCAGCGACTTGGCCTTGTTGCTGTGAAGCTTCTGCAATTTGATTATTCATCTGATTAATCTCCCCAACTGCAGCAGTAATACTGTGTAAAGCAGAACCAGCTTCGGATGCCTGGTTTACGGTGGTTTTCGCTTTTTCACGGCTCAATTCCATCACTTCAACAGCACTTCGAGTACCAGATTGTAAACTCTCGATCATTGTTTGAATTTCCTGGGTAGATTCCTGTGTTCGACTCGCGAGCGTACGGACTTCATCAGCAACAACCGCAAATCCTCGACCTTGTTCACCCGCCCGAGCAGCTTCGATAGCGGCATTTAAAGCCAGCAAATTTGTTTGTTCTGCTATGCCTTGTATTACTGACAAGACAGAACCGATACTATCGCTATCTTTTTCTACTCTATTAATCACTTGTGATGCTTGTTCTATTTCACCCGCTAAGGCATCAATTAAATCAATCGTTTTACTGACAATACTATTGCCTTCACTTGCCTTGGTATCAGCTTGTTGGGCTGCATCAGCGGCTGCATTTGCATTATTAGACACTTCTTGAACGGTAGAAGTCATTTCGGTCATTGCGGTTGCTACCAGGTCCGTTTCGTTTTGTTGCTTTATAGTGCCATCACGCGTTTCATTCGTTATCAATGACATTTCTTCAGCCGCGGATGCTAACTGTGCGGTAGAACCTGACACTTCGCTAATCGTTTCCTGAACCTTTGCAACAAAGTGATTAAAGGCCTTAGCTAACGCTGAAACCTCATCTGAGCCGTTTGAAGGTAATCGGCTAGTTAAATCACCATCCCCTTCTGCAATCTCGCGCATTGCCTGAACAGCATTATTCAATGGCGTTGTAATCATATTACTAATAAGCCAACCCGTGCCCAGAGCTAAAATAATACCGCTTACCAAGATTCCGATAACGACTGTAATTGTATCAACCACATTCGCCAACAATTCTGCACTAGTATTCTCGGTAATACTCTTTTGTTCAGCTACCAGTAAACTAATTTCTTCACTTATTTGGTGCAGTAACGGGCCTACTTCTTTTCGCAACAAATACGAATCTTGTCGCCAGTGCTCCCCTTTGCTTAACTCAACAATGTGTGCAAACTTACCAATTATTGATTTATATAATGCAGCAAACTGCATTATTGAATCTTCTTGATCCAGAGTCAAAAGATCACCTTGATTTTGAATTTTGTCGATTAAATTTTTCGAGCTTTCACTGTATAACCTGATCTCATCAAGAGAATTTTCTCCCTGGAATGCGAGAAATGCACGGACACCATTCATAACGTTTGCCCATGCGTAACGTAAATTATTAAAATCATTTAATAATGTTTTACGTTCGTCTGATGACTCTTCTTCATCCTCAGATAATATGGCTTGTGTTAAAAGCTGTAGCATCTGCTGACTGGCAGGATTTATTTCTTGTGCAGCAAACAACATCGCAGGAATATTTTCACTCATACTTGCTGCATACTGAAACAATTTTTTATGATGCTCATTATACTTTAAGATTTTATTCTCGATATTTGAAACGCGTTCAGCAAGTTCCGGGTTTTGTTTCACATAAGGGAATGCCTTTAAAATTTCCAATTCTGCTTTTGCAGCATCAATATTGTTCTGGTATTCGTTTTTATATTCATTTTCTTTACTAACCAGAAAAAAACCTAACGCCTGTCCCGAACGTTCAACTTTTTCCAACAATATCATGGAATGAAATGTCATCGGTTGGCTAGATTCAACTACAAACGAAATGCCATTTTGAGTCAGCATCAAACTCCGAATTGCAACTAACGCAACAACACACAAAATTGCTATCATCAAACCAAACCCGAATAAAATCTTGGTCCGAATTTTAAACTTACTATTTATTACCGCTATTTTATTAAGCATTACTTAATTATCCAAAGTTGTAACATATTAATTATTATCGGAAATTCAGCTATTAGCTTTAATATTTGAATATTGCTATTAGTATAATTAATGCGATTTAAAGCGAATAATTTTTGTCAAAATTAGAATTACTGACATTAAAAAATAATGCCTTAAATCAGGAACATACTGAGAAGAAGAACGGAAAATTTAAGGTATTATGTTGTACATAACACCACTAAAATAAGATGGTAATTTAACACTCATAAAGATTATTAATTTATAACTAATCTAGCTTGACACCCAAACGATGTGCAACCTCTTCGTAGGCTTCGACTACACCACCTAAACCCTGACGAAAACGATCCTTATCCATTTTTTTGCGCGTGCTTGAATCCCATAGACGGCAACCATCAGGTGTAAATTCATCACCGAGTAAAAGCTTGCCTTTATAACGTCCAAATTCAAGTTTGTAATCAACCAACAATAGTTCAGCATCACTGAATAATTTCTTTAAGATATCGTTTATTTTAAAGGTCAATAATTTCATCTCTGCAACTTCAACATCAGTTGCCCAACCAAAGGTTTTAATATGAAATTCATTAATCATCGGATCGTGAAGTTCATCATTTTTTAAAAAAAATTCAAACGTAGGCGGGTTTAAATCCAGCCCATCTTCTACACCGAGTCGACGACATAAGCTACCTGTGCTGATATTACGAACGACACACTCGATGGGTAGCATTTCTAAATTTTTCACCACTGAATCCTGCTCGGATATTATTTTATCGTGATGTGTTTCAATTCCTGCAGCTTGCAATTTTTCCATAATAAAAGCCGTGAACTTATTATTAACCATTCCTTTACGGTCAAGTTGCTCGATTTTTTCACCATCGAACGCCGAAGTATCATCCTTAAAATGCATAATCAGGCGATCATCATCTTCTGTGGAGTAAATTATTTTTGCCTTGCCAGCAAATAACTCAGATACCTTTTTCATTTTTTCTTCCTCAAATCCTGATTATGCTAATTAAATTTCTTGCCAACCAATTCCATCATCCTGATCAATGATAGAAATAGACGTATTTTTTTTCATTAAAACCGCTTGCAAACTAGCCACTGCTAAATTTTTAGTATTATTCTTATCACTTACGTGGGCTATTGTTATTGATTGTAATTTCTCATGCTGAATATCATTCAAAATTTCGGATGCCTGTTCATTACTCAAATGTCCATACTTTCCGGCTACTCGCTCTTTTAATGATGGTGGATAAGAACCATTGAGTAACATTGACCTATCATGATTACATTCTAATAATATAGCATCACAATTTTGTAATTTCA
>JBGMRJ010000034.1:0-8460 GCA_048061315.1 Gammaproteobacteria bacterium | reverse complement strand
AATAACGCTGTAATTTGCTCAGGATCCTGATTGAGTTTATTCAATCTTTTTTCAGTTTCACGTACTGAAAAGCCACAATCAACCATGATTGTGGTGCTATTGCTTTGTATCAGGGTAGCATTGCCTTTACTACCACTGCCAAGAGATGCGTATCGCATTTAATTTACTTTAACAATTCATCTAGTTTTTCAAGTATGCGTTTTTGCAAAGGTGATTTATTTTCATCACCCTGGCGCGTTAATACTTTGATGTGTGTCTCATCTTTTTTATCATCAAGCGAGATAATAAATTGTGATATTTTTTGTTGCTCTTTTGTAAACAAGCCAGAAAAGAATCCTTCGGTTTTCTTTTCCGATTCAATAAACGTATCGGAAATATTAATATAATAGATACCGGCACTACGGTTTTTATCTTCAACTGTAAAACCAAGACGATCAATTGCCAGGCCGGTTCTTCGCCAGGTTCGTGAAAAAATTTCTTTCACGATCAGTAGATTTAAATCCTTATCAGTAGTAATTAATTTTGTTCTTTTCTCACTAGCTTCTTTAGCCAGAACTTTTTTAACGTGATTTTTATCATTACCCAGATAAACCAGAAATTGCTGTAGCATTTCGAATTCGAGCTCTGGCTCAGAATCTCGTGGTACAAGCACTATATCTGCCTTAACATCTTTATCTTCTGTTTCACCTTTTTTAGCACCCTGATGTGTTAAAAACATTAATGTTTTAGTATTGTTCTGATTACGTTCCAGCCGAACCCGATATTTATCAAAGTACTTGGCAGAATAAAACATTTTAGTGAACCAGTTAGTGGGTGAAGTTGCACGATTTTCCAGCCAGTCTGTTTCGATAATTCCCAGATTTGGTTTTTTAACGGCTATTTGAAACCCGGTTGCTTCAAAAAAATCAATTGTTTTCTTCCAGATATCTTCTGGTTTTGCATCAATCTCTAACCAACGGATTGCACCATCACGAACTAATTTAATTCCGCTTGTTTGAGTTTTTAATAAACCCTCATTCGAGCCATTCTGTGATTTCTGTTGCGAATATACTTTATAACTTGCGCTTTGCGGTGCAATTTGCGGAACACTTAATGCTGAATTTTGTTGAGGGATGACCATATCAGGTGGAACCGTTAATGGTCGTTCTTCAGCAACGTGTTCGTAAACGGCTTTATCATCAGTAGCAGAACAACTGACAAGTAATAATAAACCACTAAAAATAGTAATTACTGCTTTGGTAAGAGCATAAGCATTAGACATAACAATTTCACTTATAATTTAAATAGAGATCAAAGTACTTCTGCACTCTTCATGGCAGCACGTACAGTTTCATGGAATTCACTGGACAATAAAGTTAATGGTAATCGAATACCTTTCGGTATTTTTGCCATTTCCATTAATGCCCATTTCACTGGAATTGGATTAGCTTCAACAAATAATTTTTCGTGTAGCGGCATTAATTGCTGATTTATTTTAGTTGCGGCCTCCTCATTGCCATTCAAGGCAGCCGCACACATCTGATGCATTAATTTTGGCGCCAGATTAGCGGTAACTGATATATCACCTTTAGCACCCAATAAAATGGCTTCTAACGCTGTAGCATCATCGCCACTCCACACCCAAAAGTCATCAGGGCAAATCGCAATTAGTTCTTTAATTCGACCCATATCGCCTGTCGCTTCTTTAATGCCAATGATATTAGGCACTTCAGACAAACGCTTAACTGTCTCAGGCAGCATATCAACGGCAGTCCGACCGGGTACATTATATAAAATCTGCGGGATAGAAACCGCTTCAGCCACGGCTTTAAAATGTAGATACAAACCATTTTGAGTGGGTTTATTATAATAGGGTGTAACGAGTAGACAGGCATCAACCCCGGCTTGTTGTGCACATTCAGTCAATTCAATCGCTTCAGAGGTAGAATTTGCTCCGGTTCCGGCAATAACAGGTATTTTTTTATTAGAAAAATCAACAACTTGACGAATAACATCACAATGCTCATGATGTGACAAAGTAGCTGATTCCCCCGTTGTCCCCATCGCAATAATTGCATCAGTGCTGTTATCTATATGAAATTTTACTAATTGTTGCAAACTATCAAAATCAACGCTGCCGTTTTCATTCATTGGCGTGACTAAAGCAACCATACTACCCTGGAACATATTTTTTCCCCACAAATCAATTTGCAATGGTACTGTAGCAATGAAAATTGGACAAGTAATGATGGCCGGAGTGCACTAATAATTTACCGTATAATGGCATTAATCAGAGTATTTCTGCTGGATTTTGATAAAATCACGTAAATTGACAGAAGTATTAAAATATCAGGATATTTTGTGTTTTAAGAATACACAGTATTGTGCTTTACCAGGATGATTCTCAAGAATAATTCAATATTGGACATGATATTAACTTCCAAATTTAAGAAATTAATATGACTATATCCGGTATTTAAACTGATGCTGAATATAGTGATCGATTTAGAACTGCATCTATAATATAGCGAAACAAAAATGACTAAACATGATGAATTACCAACAGAGCATGATGACCCTCTAATTGGTTTCCTACACCGGGCAATTAAATTTGCTCTTAGAATATTAGCTATTTTAATGGTGCTAGTTATTTTCTGGGGAGTGGCTGATGTTGTACATGTTCTGTACAAACGACTCATGTTACCGCCTTTCATGCTACTTGATATATCTGATATTTTAAAAACATTTGCAGCTTTTTTAGCCGTTTTAATCGCAATTGAAATCTTTCAAAATATCGTCCTGTATTTAAGGACCGATTTAATTCCAATAAAATTAGTTATTGCAACTGCACTAATGGCAATTTCAAGAAAGGTTATAATTTTTGATTTTAAAGAAGTAGGCCCTTTATACATTTTTGCAACAGGAACCGTTGTTTTAGCATTAGGAATAACTTACTTTTTACTCACTAAAAAGCCAAAAGAGTAAAAATAACTGTGATAATAATTAAATTAAATCAAACCCAACAAATACTCTCAAACGGTAAAAAGCACGTCATCATCGCGATGCTTTTATCACAATAATTTATTAAAAAATATAAAATCAATACACAATAGTAAAATGGAGTTTTAAATGCAGTCTGAAGAAGATAACACCCTACGTGAAATACGCATAAATCCGATTATCCCAACTGAATCAGTTTTGGTCGCAACAGCAAGAAGCATGCGCCCTCAAAAAGACGAACAAGCTGCCCCAAGGGACACTCGTGCACATGTTGCTAAATGTCCGTTCTGTACCGGAAATGAGTCCATGACACCACCTGAAATTACCAGTTATCCAAAAAAAGGAGACTGGCAAATACGAATAGTTGAAAACCTTTACCCGGTCTTAGGAGATGATCGCAACACTCCGATGCCAACATTTGGATTACAACAGGCTATCGAGGGATATGGTCGCCATGAAGTAATTATTGATAATACCCAGCATGGCATTGCTATCCATGAAATGACTGAAGAACACTTATCGCTTTTGTTTATGGCCTATAAAGATCGTATGCAACAGATATATGAAATGGATGAGCGTTTAAAATACGTTCTGGTTTTTAAGAACTTTGGCCCTGCAGCTGGTGCCAGTATGTCCCATACCCATAGTCAAATAATTGCGTTACCCGTCGTTCCTCAAAATGTTTCAGATGAACTCGTTCATACCAAACACTATTTTGATAAACACCATAAATGCATTTTTTGTTGTTTAATTGATGAGGCGCTGACATTTGAAACCACGATTTACGAGCGAGACACCGGCAAAGTGTTAAGACAAATCAGTGTCGGCCAATATGTGATTGAACGTTCAGAATTTTTTATTGCAATTAAACCTTTTGCTAGTCGTTATGAATGGGAAGTTCAAATTCTACCATTAGCTCATTCGAGTGATTTTTTAAATTTATCAGAAGAACAAAGCCATGATCTGGCAAAAATAATGAAAAATACCATGAAGCGTCTTGATGCCGTTATTGGTGGTGCTCAATATAATTATTTCTTACACTCACTACCGCGAGGTTCAGAATATGATACATGCCAGCAAAGTTATCACTGGCATCTGGAAATCTGCCCAAGAACAAGTATACCCAGTGGCTTTGAGTTAGGATCGGGATTATTTGTAAATACCATTAGCCCGGAAGATGCCGCGGATCAATTAAGAAATGCAGACATTTAATCATTATTACTATAATTATAAAAACTAAAACATAGAGGATATTCATATGTCTATGAGTAATTTATTAGTGTTATCAGCACTAGGTCATGATAAACCGGGACTGGTTACCGAACTATCAAATGCCATATTATCCTATGGCTGCAATATCGTCGATAGTCGAATGACGGTATTAGGTGGTGAATTTGCAATAATCATGCTGATAAGTGGCAATTGGAACAATGTCGCTAAACTGGAAACATCTTTACCGGGTTTACAGGAAACGTTACAGTTATCTGTATCCTGCACACGAACGGATACCCGACAATCAAAAAAAGATGCTCTGCCCTACTCTGTTGAAGTAATCGCATTAGATCACCAGGGAATCGTACACGAATTAGCAGAATTCTTTTCATCACGTGATATCAATATTTATGAACTCTACACCGGAAGTTATCATGCCGCCCATACCGGTACCGCCATGTTTACTCTCAATATGATTCTGGAGATACCCGCTAAAACACAAATCGCCGTTCTGCGCGATGATTTTCTTGAATATTGTGATCAATTAAATTTAGATGCCGTCATTGAACCAATAAAATCTTAAGGACAAAACATGAGCACAGTTTCACTTGGTAAAAAAATACCGCAATTTAAAATAGATGCTACTGGTGATAAAAAAATATCACTATCTGATTTAAAAGATAAAAATATCGTACTATACTTTTACCCAAGAGATAACACTTCAGGCTGTACAACAGAAGGACAAGCATTTAGAGATAATATAGCTAAATTCAAACAGCAAAATACCGTTATTCTTGGCGTTTCGCGCGATAGTGTTCGCACACATGAAAACTTTAAAGAAAAACAAAAATTTCCGTTTGATTTATTAGCCGATACCGAGGAGGTTCTGTGTGATCTATTTGATGTCATAAAAATGAAAAATATGTATGGTAAAAAAGTACGCGGTATTGAACGCAGTACTTTTCTTATCGACCAACACGGTAAACTTGCTCAGGAATGGCGCAAAGTAAAAGTTGCTGGTCACGTAGATGATGTACTTAGTGCAGTTAAATTACTTAATAAATAATAATAATCCATAATATTCTATGACAAAACAACGAATTTTTGTATTAGACACCAACGTACTAATGCATGACCCAACGGCTTTATTTCGATTTCAGGAACATAATATTTTTTTAGCAATGATTGTTCTTGAAGAACTGGATAATAACAAGACAGGTCCTTCTGAAGTAGCACGAAATGCACGGCAAACCAGCCGTTTTCTCGATGAATTAATGAAAGGTGCTTCGGCGAGTAATATCAAGGATGGCATTAGTTTAAATATTAACTCATTGGCAAACTCATTAAATATTAAAGAAGATCAGTTTGGCCTATTATTTTTTCAAACCAAAAATTATTCTACTGCTCTGCCTCAGGAATTCCCCGGCAATAAAGCCGATAATAATTTACTAGCCACGTGTCTGGCACTAAAAGAAACTTACACCGACTCCTCAATCACTCTAGTATCCAAAGATATCAACCTTCGTATTAAAGCTGCAACGATAGGATTACATGCTGAAGATTACTTCAATGATCAGGTTTTAGATGATGTTACATTATTGTATTCCGGCAGCCGGCAATTAAAAAAAGATTTCTGGGATAAACACGGTGATAGAATGGAATCCTGGGTTGATAACGGTAAATCGTATTATAAAATAACCAAACCCGATGAAGATGACTGGTTCCCTGGTGAATTTTTAATTGATGACCATGAACGCAACAGCGAATTTATTGTTCGCAGTTATACTAAAAATGAACTAACAATTGAAACCGCTCGAAATTTTCATGCCTCTCACAACACCGTATGGGGTATTAACGCCAGAAATCGGGAACAAAATTTTGCTTTAAATTTATTAATGGATCCTGAAATTGACTTTGTTTCATTATTGGGAATTGCAGGAACCGGCAAAACCTTATTAACTCTTGCTGCCGCTCTGGAACAAACCCTTGAAAAAAATTTATACCGTGAAATAATCATGACCCGTGCCACCATTCCAATAGGCGAAGAAATCGGTTTCTTACCCGGTACTGAAGAAGAAAAAATGGCTCCCTGGATGGGCGCACTCATGGATAACCTTGAAGTATTAACAAACACCGATAACGCCGACAATGGCGGTGAATGGGGTCGCGCGGCAACGAATGATTTACTCAGTAAGCGTATCAAACTTCGCTCAATTACATTCATGCGAGGCAGAACATTCTTAAACCGGTTTATTATTATTGACGAAGCTCAAAATTTAACTCCAAAACAATTAAAAACCCTTGTCACCCGTGCTGGCCCCGGAACAAAAGTTGTCTGTCTGGGTAATGTTGCACAAATTGACACTCCCTATCTTACAGAAACAACATCCGGTTTAACCTATACCGTTGATCGATTTAAAAAGTGGCAACACAGCGGCCATGTCACTTTACGACGTGGTGAACGATCTCGATTAGCTGATTATGCTTCGGATGAATTATAAAGTTCACACTAAGCTGTTTGTTCGCTTTATCTGAACAAGCTAAACAAATCAATAATCTTAATTACCAGGGTAATCGTGTTCTTCTTATGCATTTGGAAGTATCCTTTGTCACCAAATCGTTATCATAAAGTTAGAAGTTTCCACTTTATTTTTTTTAACAACAAGCTCTACCAACCAATCCTTACGATTCGAAGCGCACTGTGGTAACACAACTTCAGTTTGCCAAATTGTATCTTTACTTTTTTCATTTACTTTGAGTCGCTTTAAAATAAAACTATTTGTTACCATTTGCATGCCACGCATTGAGAACTGCAACAGCATTTGTTGATTTTTATCTTCATGCTGAATTCGTACCTTAACGATAAACGGAGCTAAATAGAATATTTTTTTTGGAAATAATATCGCGGATTTTTGTTGTTTATTTGCTGATTGACACCACTCACCTCCATAGAGACATGGGACAATTTGATTTTCGAAATTTTCCGTATTTGCTGAAAACTTATCATCTGGATATAGTTGTAGCATAAAAATTAACAAACTTGATATAAAAAAATGATAGTAAACGCGCTTAAGGTATTTACGACCTCCTTTAATAAAGCTGAAAATATTTCTATTCTCGTCAAAAGTTGTTAGTAGCTGCATAGTTGCTCTTCATTTAAAAATCTTGATCGACGCTATCAATTTCGTTGCTTGTCTTATTACCCCACATATCGATATCCATGGTAGATCGAGTTTCAAGAGAATGCCAGGCTCTTAGCATTAAAAGACCTCTTTACTTTAACTAAATTGAATTAAAGAGGCAGTATAATGAACAAGCAGTACAAAAAGCCCTAACACGAGACTCAAAAAATTTAGAATTATTAACGCAAGAGCTGAGTGTTGGTTATTCCACAAACTTGGTAAAAATACAGGTTTGTATTAACTATATCCCGAGTTAAATGTGGATTAATTTATGGTATTTATCATCATGAATTTCTCTGAATATCAACTTTTCACTTAATATATTTATTGTGTATGCCGATAAAACAGATTCTATTAGTATTAATTTTTGTTGTATACAATAAGGTTTAAGAAAAAAGTGACAGATTATAGTGATGATAACCGTCGTGTCAGGGAGCCCTGGAATAAACTTTTTCGTTCTTGTGTTCGACATCCGTATTTTACAGTCTTTGTTTTTTTGATGACGGGACTTATATTTTGGGGATCTGTTAATTTAGCAATGGATTTAACCAACACCGAAGCGTTTTGTATTTCCTGTCATGAGATGAAAAATAATGTTTATCAGGAATATAAAAAGACAATTCATTATGCGAATCGAACTGGTGTTAGAGCTACTTGTCCAGATTGTCATGTACCAAAGCGATGGGTCTACATGGTAAAACGCAAATTTAGTGCAACTAATGAATTATTTCATAAGCTCATTGGATCAATAGATACGACTGAGAAATTCAATTCCAAGCGTTTGCAATTAGCACAACACGTTTGGGATACCATGAAGTCGACACAGTCACGCGAATGCCGAAATTGTCATGATTTAACGCACATGGCTCTGAACAAACAAAAATCTTCATCCAACAAAAAACATGCACGCGCTGTTACTGAAGGATTGACTTGTATCGAGTGTCATATGGGTATAGCGCATAACCTACCAGAAGACTTTGATCAAGACGGTAAATTACATGAACAATTCAAGAATCAAAAACGTCCCTGTAGTGATTGCCATAAAGAGTTAAACCAGGGAGATTGGTGACATGTCATCAGGGGCAGT
>JBGMRJ010000033.1:22500-26852 GCA_048061315.1 Gammaproteobacteria bacterium | reverse complement strand
ATTGTCAAATCTGTTAATAATATATTAATTATGTAAAATATAAATGATTATGTAAAATAATTGTTTAAAGTTAGTGTCTATTAGGAATTTCACGATGAAGAACAAAGATTAAACCAGTTAATAAAATAGGGATTTTTTAGGTGGTAAGTCGTCGATAAATATCAGTTACTTTTAACGGTAGTTTCTTAACATCATCAATGACGGTGTAAGCCGCTGCGCCATACATATACGGTAGGTAATCTTTAGCTTCAGTATCAATCGTGATGCAATAGGGGTGTATTCCATCACGTTTGGATTCGATTAATGCCCGGCGGGTATCTTCGATGCCATATTCGCCGCGGTAGTTATCATAGTCGTCCGGTTTACCATCAGACAATGTAATGAGTATGCGTGTTTTTGCTTCTACTTCATTCAGTATTTTACTTAAGTGGCGAATGGCAAATCCCATACGGGTGTAATCTTGAGGTTCTATGCCACTGATTCGTGCTTGTATTTCATCATTATAGGGTTCATCAAATTCTTTAATTTTATAAATTTCACAGCGCTTTCTAGCGATTCCAGAAAAACCATATATAGCATAACGATCACCTAGTGTTTCCAGGGTTTCGGCTAACATTATTAATGATTCACGTTCAGCATCGTTAATCCAGCCTTTAGTGGAGCCGCTCATATCGACCATAAATACCACGGCTATGTTTCGTTCGGTACGGTGCATGCGAGTGTAGAGTCTATCAGTCATTTCACTGCCGTCCATGCTATCGGCTAATGCTTCTACTAAGGCATCAATATCAATACCATCACCATTAACTTGTCGTTTTAATAATCTATCTTCATCACGCATGGCTTCAAATATTTTGCGTAAATGCTTTATTAAACCACTGTATTTCTTTTTGGTTTGTACTACGAAATCATCGTATACCGGTTTTATGGTTTTCTCTCGCACGGCACACCAGTTTTTACGATAATGTTGTCGTAAAAAATCCCATTCATTATATAAAAATGCTCCTTCTTCATGATAAGTACCGGACCATACATCATCAGGACTAAGTTCATCGTCTTTTAAAAATTTTTCGTCATACTCACCATCGCCTGCGGCAACCAGATAATCATCAGGAATTTCACCTAAGTCTTGTAGTATGGATTTCATGATTGATTTAACGTCTTCTGGTGGCGCTATTGGCTGTTCATCGAGCATGAACTGAAAATCTTCCAGCTCTTTTTGATCTTCACTTAAATCTGAATCGGATAAATCTTTTAAATCAAACTTATGTTCACTGTTACTTTGTTTTTCTGTATCATCCGTTTCTTCATTGTCCTTGAGCTCTTCACTCATTTTATACAGTGCCGTTTTTAACTGCGCTTTTTCTTTTTCGATTCGTTTATCCATGCAAGCTTCAACCAACTCACACTCCAGGCTGCCCTGGTAACAAAAAGCCTGAAATGGGGTTAGTGATTCACAATATTGTTTGGCTTTTTCCAGCGAATCAAATACTGTTTTGCCTTTATTACTAAGCGCATCCTGGTGCTGTTGCCATTCAGTGGATAATATTTTATCTGACAATGTTGTTTTTAATTTCTGCATATCACGATGTAACCCGGGTAATTCACGTTTTATACAAGCTTCTAATCGTAATGTTTCAAAACAATGGAATAATTTTTTTAGCTTTGATGGCGTAGCGTGACATGACAAATGTTCTGACAAACGAATTCGAAAGGTTCCAAAATACGTTTGTGCCCAGTGATAAACCAGGGTGGATTTATATAATAAAAAATTTTCTTTTGTTGTAGGGAGTTGGGCAATTAACGCGGGTAAAAAAATTGTTTCAGTATCGGTGTAAGGTTTTTCAGATTCGATTAAATTCAGTTTTCGTCCACTCAGGCCATGCGCAAAATGCAATAACACACCCATTTCATCTTCGAGTACGGCTCCTGATGTTCGTTCATATTGTTCGTGTAAAAAATTATCAACTGTGTGAATTATTTTTAACGCTTTATATAAACCAGATTGATCATACACATCCATTGCATATAACGCCCATGCTTCAATAGTGTGTCGATCCATTCTATCAAGCACCTTAACACCATGCTGAATAAACTGTGATGCCAATTCAACATTAATACTTGCAACGCGTTTTACCCAGTCTAAAATATAAATTTGTTCACTTCGTTCCAGACTGGAAATCAGTTCAGCCAGAGGAATGGTTTTTACAAAAGTGTATTCAACATCAAGTGTTACATCGAGATTTGATGCAATTTCAGAAATGGATAAAGAGGGTTTTATTGCCATTTACATTAAAATAACGATGAAGATAATTCACTAATCGCCGATAACATTTCAGGATCATCACTTAGGGCTTGAGCTATAGCAACATGACACGCTGTGACTGGCGAAATACCATCAACGATTAACTTACCGGCATGAACTAATAAGCGGGTACTTGCGCCTTCTTCTAAACCACTGCCTTTTAAATTTCGCGTCATATTGGCGAACTTAACCAGATTTAGGGCAATATCTTTATCAATACCCGTTTCTTTTATAACAATCGTTGTTTCAAGATCGGCATTTGGAAAATCAAATTCCAGCGCAATAAAACGTTGCCGGGTACTTTGTTTTAAGTCTTTTAATACGCTTTGGTATCCCGGATTGTAGGAAATTGATAAACAAAAATCATCACTCGCTTCGAGTAACTCGCCAGTTTTTTCGATTGGCAAAACACGTCTATCATCAGCAAGCGGATGAATCACAACCATGGTGTCTTTGCGTGCTTCAACAATTTCATCGAGATAACAAATGCTGCCACTGCGCACAGCTTTTGCTAATGGGCCATCAACCCAACGCGTTTCTCCACCACTAATGAGATAACGCCCCACCAGATCAGATGCCGTTAAATCATCATGGCAAGAAACTGTGATCAGTGGTTTTTTCAAACGCCAGGCCATGTATTCCATAAACCGCGTTTTTCCACAGCCAGTTGGCCCTTTTAATAAGACCGGTAAATTTTGTTTATAGGCAGCTTCAAAAATTTCAATCTCTTCACCGATAGCTTCGAAATACGGTTCTTTTTCAATAATATATTCTTCAGCTTTAAAAACGCGGGCGTTAGTCATAGTGCTATTGTAATACCTGTATAACGGTTGAGGTTATCACAGTGGATAACGAAACGATTGCATGTGCCGTTATCGTATCACAGTAGCTTCATATATATAGAATACTAAATTCGGGACCAGACTTCACGAAGTCCTACTGCGTAGGTAATTCCAAACGTTAGGCATAAAAACGAACTAACAATGATTATATTATCAACACTTTCGGGTTGAAATAAATAGGCCGGAATAAAGGCGATACCGCGCAATAAAAATATGATGGTTATCCAGACCAAGGATGGTTTTAGTAAGGGCAAACGCTTTAATAATCCTGCACCGGAAAATGCATAACATCCCCAGGTTATAAGCGTAATGGCTAATACAAATGTTAATGCCTGAGGTCTAAATAAACCTTGTTCAACCTGGCTTGCAGCGTTTTCACCAAGTCCAAACATGCGATACCATTCAGGCCCCCCAATAATTACTGCCAAATACAATACACCAACAATTATCGTCAGTATGCCAGCGAGCATTAAATTGTAATTTACTTTCATTTTATTACACCGCTATAAATTTTTTATTGATTGGTGTTAATTCTTACCCCATTAGTAGTTTTATCGGCTTAATCAAAAATATTTTAATAGTTATTAATAAAATTTTGCCAAAAAAGTTAACATTTTAATCTCTCACTTAATCAGTCAATTGATTGTTAAATAGTCATTTTTTCATAGTCTGACAATTGCTAAATATTACTTTACAATTATGATTGCCTATAAAACACACAAAATGTATAATTAACCACCGCTAATTGATAGATATAGGTATATATTGTCGATTACATCTCTTTTTTTAAGCTTACTCATGTCATAATGATTGTTAATGGACTCACATAATAATATTAATGGAATCACTCTAATTGAATTGCTTGTCGTCATCGCTGTAATTGGCATTATCGTTGGCATTGGCTTGCCGCAATTCAATGATATGATTAAAAGTAATACTCTAATTAGCAACTCAAATTCCTACGTGGCGTTATTAAATTATGCACGCACTGAAGCTGTCACACGCGAATCCAATGTCGTTCTTTGCGCAAGTAATAACCCAACTGCCGCCACACCCAATTGCAATAGTAACAATTGGGAAACAGGCTGGGTGTTATTTAGTGATGTTGGTAACACTCCGAATATTTTTGACAATAATGATGTTTTACTCAAACGTGCGCCGGGAGTTGTCACCGGTAATTCCATTCGAAGTAACTTCACCACTGT
>JBGMRJ010000033.1:2509-22400 GCA_048061315.1 Gammaproteobacteria bacterium | reverse complement strand
GTTGCCATTGGGCTGCTCGGCCTTGCCGCTATGAACTTACACGGTATGCAGGGTAATAACGGTGCACTATTACGTACTCAGGCAAGTTTTATTGCAAATGATATCGCGACTCGAATGCGTGTTAATAAACTTGCCATGGATAATAACATCTATGCCGGAGCAAATTACAATGGTGCCTGTGCTGCTCAAGTCCGACCCAATTGCATAAACTGCAACAGTAAACAGATGGCGCAACTCGATATTGCCGATTTTGTTTGTGCCATCGAAACTGAATTACCCAATGCCAATAATACTTCTATTACCTGTGCTGACATTGATATAAACGATGCCAATCCCTGTACTACCGGATCGCCACATACCATTTCACTAAGCTGGGCTGAATCACTTAACGTACCCAATGCAGATACTTTAGCTGATGCTAATCAGGTAAGTACTATTTCCATGGTGGTACGCCCATGAGATACGTCTATTCAGCCCGGCCTATTTTATTTAACTATTTTCGCTGCAAAGGTGTAAATCTAATTGAGTTAACCATTGCCATGGCAATTGGCGCAATAATTTTATTAGGAATCACATCGGTTTATTCCAGTAGTAAAAAAGCCAATACCGTTCAAAATGGACTATCACGGGTACAGGAAAGTGGTCGCTTTGTGTTAGAGTTTTTAACGCGTGACATTCGTATGGCGGGATACCCTCAAGGTGCCGGACCACTGGCATTTAATAACGCAACGACTAATGAAGGCGCTGCCGCAAACTCTGATCAAATTACTCTGCAATACAATCAGCCGACTCCCTTAACAGCAGACTGTAATGGTAATCTGGTTGATCCCATTATTAATAAATATGATATTCAGCTCAATGCCAATAACGTTCCCGGATTATTTTGCAATGATATCGAGCTAATTGAAGGCATAGACAATTTACAAATTTTATACGGTATGGATTCTGATAACATTCCTGATGGAATAGCCAATACTTACGTTAATGCAGATGATGTTGCGACTCAATGGGCAAGAATTGTCAGTGTTCGAATTGCTGTTTTAGCAAATAGTGTTAGGGAAACTTCAAACATGAGAACACGAAGCGCCTATACACTCCTGGGTACTAATGTTAATGGCTTTAATGATAATCGAAATCGTCGTGTGTTTAATGCCACAATAATGCTAAGAAACAATATTTAAGAATGGTAGCTGTAATGAATACATTTAAAAACTCAAATAAGCCGTACCCCGCCAGTAATCGCAATAATAAGGGTGCGGTTATGATCATGAGTTTATCGATACTGTTAATTTTAACGATGTTATCGGTGAGTTCAATGAACATATCGCTTTTTGAAGAGCGCATGGCATCCAATGTTCAAAGTAAAAGTATTACGTTTCAGGCAACTGAGTCGGCGATAAACACTTCAATAGCAAATAAACCACTATTAGACGCTGCTGTCCTGGCACCAATTAATACGATTTCAGACACCAGCGTTTATGCTAAACCAACGTTTGGTAACAATGTTGATTCATCCGTTGCAGTCATTCGTAAAACGGAATGCAAAAAACAATTGCTTCAAGGATTTAGTTACCGCTTTGGTGCAGTCTGTGGTTTGGAACTGGACGGAATTAGTAGCATCGGTGGCACTGGTGCAAAAACAAATAACATTCAAGGTCTTGCGTATATTGTACCCAAGCAACAGCAACATCAATAATTTTATACAGTCATCTATAATACGGTTTTCATTATGAGCAATAAACACAAAAAATTTAATCTGAAAAAAACGCTACCACTTTCAGTTAGTGTTTTAATCCCATTATTATTTGCCCCGCCAGTAATGGCAGATGATACTGAAATATTTTTTAGTTCAACTACTAATACCAGTGCCACACGACCTAATATTCTACTGTTACTTGACACCTCGGGTTCCATGGGCACTAAAGATAAAGGTGCTACAGCCACACGCCTGGCCATAATGCAAACTGCATTAAATAGTATTATTGATAACGCTAAAAATGTAAATATCGGATTAGCACGTTTCACTGAACCCGGTGGAGCCGTGGTATATCCAGTGAGCTATGTGGATGAAAATGTCTGTACTACAATCGAAAACTGCATTCCTGCCAATCAAACAGTACTTGCGCGTCAGCGTTTAAAAGAAACCGTAGCAAATTTCTCTGCTAAAAGTGCAACGCCCCTGGTCACCAGTATGTTTGAAGCGGCAAAATATTTTCGAAGTGAAGCAGTTGATTTTGGTACAACACGAGGCGCATCAAATCGTAATTTAAAAAGAGTCTCTCATCCTGCAACTTACATTGGAGGCAAATTAACGCCAGCCGATGGTTCGTGTACTGATAGTAATGCAAATTCCTGTGCATCAGAAAATATATCAGGTAACGCCACTTATGTTTCTCCAATTAATACCGACTGTCAAAGTAATCACCTGGTGGTATTGTCAGATGGTATCGCCAATCGCGGTGACAATACCCGAATTTTAAACCTGATTAATTCCAATAATGGTTCTGATCCCAATGTAAGTTGTGATACCAATGTCCCTAATGCCGGTGGTCAATGTGGTAAAGAACTGGCCAGCTTCTTGAAGAGCTACGATCAAAGCACTGCATTTAAAGATTCTAAAGTGACAACTCATACTATTGGTTTTGCGGGTTCAATAGCCAACAATGTACAAGCAACAAACTATATGAAAGATATAGCGACAGCCGGTGGTGGACTGTTTCGGCCTGCGAATTCAACAGCAGACCTGGTTACGATTTTTAATGAAATTATCAGTGTTGCTAAAGATACAAATTCATCATTTACAATTCCCAGTATTAAAGTTAACCAGGTAAATCGAATTGCCAATAGTGAAGAGATTTATCTGGCACTATTCAAACCAACGTCACGTCAAAATTGGTCTGGCAACATAAAACGTTATAGTTTAAAACCGGATAGTGCCGGAACGCTTACGGTGTATGATTCTAAAGGCCAAACAGCCATCGACCCCGCAACACTCACATTTCGGGATACATCACAAAGTTTCTGGAGCTCTAAAGTAGATGGCAATAAAACAACCCTGGGTGGTGCAGCAGGAAAATTAACGGCGAATCGAACCATTTTTTCCAATCTTACTACCAACTCAAATTTGCTCAACTCCAACAATGCATTCACTGCTACCAATATCGCTGCTCTCGATATAGACGCAGCAGATAACCTGGAACGTGATGATATTATCAGTTGGGTAACAGGAACTGATAATGGCGGAGTGATTGATATCGGCCCTTATGCTGAAAATCTGGTTCCTGGCAGACAACAAATGGGGGCTCCGTTACATTCAGAGCCGGTGATTATAAGTTATGATGATACATTGACTATCCCGGATACCACATTGTATTTTGGGACTAATGAAGGTTATTTGCATGCAATTAATGCTCTCACGGGCAGTGAAGATTTTGCCTTTATTCCGAAAATTTTATTAAAAAATCTAAAATTATTAAAAGATAATACCACCAACAATACGGGTAAACCGGTATATGGCGTTGATGGTCCAATCACAGTTTGGCGTAATGATGCTGACTCTGATAAAAAAATTACAGGAGACAATGCCAATACTGATTTAAGTGATGACCATGTATTTTTATACGCCGGTTTACGTCGAGGTGGCCGAAGCTACTTCGCACTGGATGTTACCAATCGTAATTCACCAAAAGTATTGTGGTCGATAGATAATACAACTCCGGGTTTTAACAAGCTGGGTCAGAGTTGGTCGCGACCCGTGTTAACCGATATTGATTTATCCACTCTTAATATCAACGGTGCAACCGGCGTGACCAAGGTAATTATTTTTACCGCTGGCTATGATCCTGCGCAAGATACTAAAACTGTGCGTAGTCCGGATACAATCGGAAATGGTATTTACATTGTCGATGCTATTACCGGTAGTCTAATCTGGAGTGGCGGTATCGATGCAATTGACTCTACAACGGCTTTCGTAGACATGAAATACAGTATACCGTCTAATATTGCAATAATCGATGTCAATCAAGATAACATTGCCGATCTGATGTATGTTGGTGATATGGGTGGACAACTATGGCGTTTTGATTTCAACGGCGACGCTGCAGGGGCATCAAATTCGGTAGCCGATTTAGTTACTGGTGGCGTTATAGCCGATATTAATGACGGTTCCGCAGCCGGTAATCGCCGCTTCTATAATCCACCTGATGTTGCACTGATTAATGGTGCTTCAGGCCGTTATCTCACTATCGCATTGGGTAGTGGCTGGCGAGCCCATCCACTTGATCTTGCAGTAGTAAACCGGTTCTACGTTATCAAAGATTCTAATTATAAGTTTTTTCAAACTACTTATACTAAAGCAACTGAAACAAGTTTATTCGATGCCACTTTAAATGTAATTGGCGAAAGCACTGATAAAACTACTCGTGATGCTGCTAGTGTCGCATTAAAAAACGCGGATGGCTGGTATATCACTATGGAAAATGGGGGTGAAAAAGTTCTTTCAACAGCCTTAACCTTTGAGAATAATATCATATTTACAACATACCAACCTGAGACAATACAACAAACGTCAGCCTGTCAGGTTTCAGTTGGAACAGGTCGTTTTTATTTCATGAGTGTTGTTGATGGCACACCAATCGCGCAATTGGCAACTGCGCCATTACCCTCACGTGCTAATCGGGTAAAAACATTATCCGCTAGTGCATTACCACCTTCTGCTCAACCGGTATTCACTGAAGACGATGTGCGAATAATGGTAGGCACCGAAGAATTACCGATTAATATCACCAAGAAAATATTAAAAACACATTGGCGTACTAAAGAGTAACATCATGAAAAATTCAGGTTTTACATTAATAGAATTGCTCATAACATTTTCGATAATATCGATTTTAGCCGCCATTGCAATTCCACAATACTCCGCATACCGAAATAAAGAAATCAGAACAGATGCCGTTCGTTCGATGTTAAAATTCAGTATGGAACTTGAGCGGTGTCGTTCTCGAAATGGGGATGGCACCTATACCAACTGCCCTAATGTTCAAAATGTAAATACGTCACTTGAAGGACATTATAACCTCAGTGTAGCGCTAAGTAATAACGGCACAAACTATACAATGACTGCCACCAAAACCGGTGCAGCGGATCTTGAGTGTAGCAATCTAACAGTAACAAACGATGGTTTACGTGATGCTAGTACTAATAACAGTTCATTAAATTCTTCTAAAAAACGTATCCAACGCTGCTGGGGAAGTTAAACCTCGCAAATACGATTCGCCATTTCTACCATTAGCTATTCATTCAGCGACTATTCAGCAAAGCCACCCTATACTAACTAAAATAGTGCTAATATTCGTACTAAACTGAGCGTAAATTTGAAATATTATAACTGCATTCCACTATTATTGTTATTAACTGCATACGTCAATACCGTATCAGCTGAGGACTATATTGGTGCGACATTAGGAGAATCCAGTATCGATCTGGATGGTTATGATCAAGGTTTCTTTTATAAAGCTTATGGTGGAATTCGCAGTAAATATTACGGTTTCGAAGGAGCTTATTTGCGCCTCGCGAGATTTGATTTAACCGAGGGTAACACCGGTTCGATTAGCACCTCCGGAATTGAAGGCTCGGGAGTATTATTTTTACCACTGTCCAATAATCTTGAATTATTTTTAAAGGCAGGTATCTTTTCCTGGAGTGCCAGTGGTGATTTTAACGGTGGTCTTATTCCTCAAAATAAAGGTACCGATGTCACTTATGGTGGTGGCTTTCAGTATAGCATTACAGAAAATTTTGCTCTTCGAGCAGAGTATCAACAATTTAAAGATGTGCTTGGTGGTGAAGTAACATCGCCATCACTGGGCATTAAATATAAATTATAAGTTGCACGTTTTCTAAGAAGTAATCAGCTTTCTAATACTTTATGTTTAATTCTAATAAAATCGGAATGGGCAACATAAATAAGATCCGATATTCGTCGGAGCATGTGTTCCTCAAGACGGTCTAAATGACCATCGGCATAAGCAATTCGCCATAGGTTCTCAATTACCTGACACTTTTGTTGTTTAGTATAATTTTTAGCTATTAATCGTGTGAACTGATGGTAGTCAGTTGAATTACGTTGCTCTTGTTCTGCGAGTTCAAAGAGTGTTTGACTTTCATCTGCAGTTAACTCAAATGTATTTTGAATTGTTTCTTTAATGGTTATAATTTCTTGCTCGGCGACATCATCATCTTGCAACATCATTTCAATTAATAATGCAGTGGTTGCTAATTTTAATTGATGCTCAATATCCACTTCCGGTTCGGGTGTAATATAAGAATCAAAATAATTTTGTATCGCTTTTAACATACTTTATAATTTAAACTCCGTACCAGTTTTAAAGCCAAAAATCTCTTCCAGATTATACTCTCGAATGAGAGTATCAACACCTGCCTGCCCGTGATGTTTTTGTACATCAAATAAAATCATTTTGGCACCATTACGATTATAGCCCCCACCCATATCGGCTTGAACAGCCATATATTCACGCGCTTTATCCAGTGTCATATTTCAGTTTACCTAAATAACAAAAGGGCGGTAATTACCGCCCTTTTGGTTTATCCCTTAAAGCTCAAAATCGTCTTTAAGTTTTTTCTCTACAGCTACTTTTTTCAAAGTTACGTACTTGGGCATACCGTCTTTATAAGGAGGATAGTCCTCACCTTTAATTAATGGCACTAAATAGTCACGACAGGCTTTTGTAATACCGAATCCATCTTTACTGATGAAATTTTCTGGCATCATTTTTTCTACATTGGCGACTTTAGCAAGATCCGCTTTACCCACTGTCCATTTATAAGGCTTATTCGATTTACGAACAATGGTAGGCATAATGGAATTCTCACCTTTGATGGCAAACTGCACAGCAGCTTTACCGACAGCATAAGCTTGATCAACATCAGTTTTAGAGGCGATATGACGCGCAGCACGTTGCATATAATCTGCTACTCCCCAATGATATTTATGACCCAGATTTTCCTGAATCATTTGTGCGACAACAGGTGCACAACCACCTAATTGACTATGACCAAAGGCATCTTTAAGACCGGTTTCAGCAAGGAAACGTCCATCAGGCCAATGTGTGCCTTCAGAGACCACAACAGTACAATAACCGTGTTTTTTTACTTTCTCGTCAACCAGTGCCAGAAATTTTTCCTGATTAAATTCGATTTCAGGGAATAAAATTACCACTGGAATATCATTGTCTTCATCAGCCGCTAAACCACCTGCTGCTGCTATCCAGCCTGCATGACGTCCCATTACTTCCAATACGAAGACTTTAGTGGATGTTTTGCACATGGATGCAACATCAAAACTTGCTTCACGTGTTGATATTGCAATGTATTTAGCCACTGAACCAAACCCAGGACAAACATCTGTAATCGGAAGATCGTTATCAACCGTTTTTGGGATGTGAATCGCTTGAATAGGAAAACCCATTTCTTCAGATAATTGTGAAATTTTATAGCAGGTGTCTGCAGAATCACCACCACCATTGTAAAAGAAGAAACCGATATTGTGTGCTTTAAATACTTCGATTAAACGCTCATATTCACGACGATTTTCTTCCAGACTTTTAAGTTTAAAACGACATGAACCAAATGCACCAGAAGGTGTATAACGTAAACCTGCAATAGATGAAGCTGATTCTTTAGTAGTATCAATTAATTCTTCAAGTAAGGCACCGATAATACCATTGCGACCGGCATATACTTTACCAATTTTATTGCTATTTTTACGTGCGGTTTCAATCACACCACAGGCACTAGCATTAATCACTGCTGTCACACCACCGGATTGTGCATAGAATGCATTTTTAGGTGCTGGTTTTCTAGATTTCTTTTTCGCTGTTTTTTTCTTGCCGGTTTTCTTTTTGGCTTTCTTTTTTGCTACTTTTTTCTTGGCGACTTTCTTTTTAGCTTTTTTCTTAACAACTTTCTTTTTTGCAACTTTCTTTTTTGCTACTTTCTTCTTAGCTTTTTTCTTTGCGGCCATGTTAATTCTCCATCTTGAGTTATATTTAAAGTTATATAATTTTATTCTTTATCCAAACCTTCTTTAAGCGAATGATCGGCCTGGACTTGAAGCAAGGTAACTGTGCATTTAAACAGATCATCATATTCCTCAATACCAGTGCCATATTGTTTATTAACACCATAAAAAAACTGATTATGAAAACGATTTTTGCCTTTCTTGATAATAATGAATTTACAATCATTCGCTTCCCAATATATTGCTGGAACTTCTGTTAATTCTCGATCACCTTTATAAAGTCGAATTTCAGTATCAACTATATGAGTTTCAATTTCGGCTCCAAAACGTTCCGCTAATGTAACATTGACGGTATTTATTTCATCGGGTGTAAAATCAGGTATGTCGCTCATGATATTGCTCTCAGCCTGGTAATTCGTTAGTAGACTTAATATTTGATTATAAACGATTAGGGAGGGGTATTGTCCTGATTATTACAGCAAAAGTAAAACACTAAAAATAATAAAATTATTAATTTGCTTATTTAACAGGATTATCCTCAATTTTTTGAAATAGTTTCTGTAGCCGTGCTTCAGCTCGTGCCACATCATCTCTTAGGGTATCAATTTGAGTCACGAAGTTATCCACTTCGCCGGGGTGAGGAACATCTTCGGATTCATAGATGAAAAAATCCCTTAGGTTATCACGCATTTGTTGATTACTGTCCTGCAGCCAGCCAAGGCCGTGTTTTACTAACTGGCCAGCACGATATGCGATAACATCACCGGTAATATGGGATAGGTGTTCTTCCCAGTCAATTTCAATACTATCAAGTACCTGTTTCATTTTTTGACCAAGCTGGATATCACCTGCTATTTCAACCTCACCAGAGAATAAACCCTTTGTGTGAGTTCCTTTTTCACCCATCGTCATTTTCATCAGTCCGATAGGCGTGCCTTTGATAACACAATCAGGTTCAGCATCTAAATCACCCTGACACATAATGCCTTTACTATCAGTTCTAAGATAAAGCTTTAACCCCAGACCTGATAATTCAATTTCGATAATTGAACCATAAAGTGGTGCTAGCTTTTGTGAGTAATCCGGGTCGAGTTCGATATAACGATTAATGGCTTGTTCGAGTAATGCCAGACATGCCTGTTGAGCTTCAATTTTCATAAAGCTCATTTTGAGAAAGGTTCCATTAGGGATTTTAGCGGGATTTGGTCATAATTTTCGTCATCAATGATCACGACTGTATTTAACATCAAATCATGAAAACCACGTTTTTTGTTATCAAAAGCTATCCAGAAAAAACCCAAATAAATTGGAATTGCTGAAATAATATAGGCAAGAGCACGCAATAATGCGGTAACAAAGTTAATATCAGAAACGCTATTATCTTTATTTATTTTAACGATTTTACAATTTAATAACCGCTTGCCCGGTGTTGCACCCATTACTCCCCAAAAAATGACTAAAGCCACAAACCAGGTTAGGTTAAAGGCCCAATGATTACTAATAAATGAGACGGTTAACGGTAAACCTTTAACCAGTAAATAAACGGGTAATAACAGGGTTAGCAGCAGGCTAAAATCAATTAAAGTAGCAGCAAGTCGACGCCAGAAACCTGCATAAACAAGCTGCTGCGCGGATCGCCGCAACGCTGTCACAATTTATAACCTATGTGCAATGCCACAACGCCGCCGGTTAGATTATGATAAGTACAACGTTCAAGACCGGCATTTTCCATCATGCCTTTTAATGTTTCCTGATCCGGGTGCATGCGAATGGATTCAGCAAGATATTGATAACTCTCGGCATCGTTAGCGATTAATTTACCTATCTTTGGCAATAAACCAAATGAGTATTTGTCATAAATAAAACTCAAGCCTTTAGTCGTTGGTTTTGAGAACTCCAATACCATGACACGACCACCGGGCTTAATAATTCTGTGCATTGAACGTAATGCCATGTCCTTATCAGTAACATTTCGAAGACCAAATGCAATGGTAATACAATCAAAGTAATTATCAGGAAAGGGCAGGCATTCGGCATTTGCCTGAACATAATTAATATTACCGACAATGCCGTTGTTGACCAGACGGGTGCGACCCACTTTTAACATGGAATCGTTAATATCCGCTAAAATAACTTCACCGCTGTCGCCCACCAGGCGTGAAAATTTTGCTGCTAAATCGCCGGTGCCACCGGCAATGTCCAATACCCGCTGACCACTGCGGACACCACTGCGTTCTATGGTAAAACGCTTCCACAAGCGATGCACTCCCATCGACATCAAATCATTCATAATGTCGTATTTAGCCGCTACCGAATGAAATACCTCAGCAACTTTGCCGGCTTTTTCCTGGGTCTTTACGGTTGAATACCCAAAATGTGTGCTATCGTCTTTCACTTGATTTTCCATTAATGTTGAATAGTCTAATTATAAGTGAATAACTCGTATTTAAAAGCTACACTATTTAGCAATTAATTTACAGCAGGTTCAACACGTTTGTGACCAGCTTCTTTTAAGCGATCCAGGTAATTTTGCCATAACTCGGTGTATTTTGAGCCGTATTCGTACAATGTCGTCCAGGCATAAATACCGGTATTATGATTGTCATCAAAAAATATTTGAACGGCATAGTTACCCACTTGCTCGATTTTTTCGATATTGACATCCTGTTTACCGATTTGAAGTACTTCCTGTCCAGGACCATGTCCCGCAACCTCGGCAGAAGGTGAATAGACTCGTAAAAATTCCACGGGTAATTGAAACGTCTTGCCATCATTAAATGCAATTTCTAAAATACGCGACTTCTGATGTAAATTAATTTCGGTAGGTTTGGGTGAATCTGACATTCTAATTATTTCCTGTTTTAAATTCTTTAAAATTTCGTTATAAAATATAGCGGCTCAGATCTTCATCCTGAACCAGATCGGTTAATTGTTTATCCACGTATTTGGCATCAACCGTCACGGTTTCATCAGCCATATCGGATGCAGCATACGACACTTCATCGAGCATGCGCTCCATAACGGTATGCAAACGTCGTGCACCAATATTTTCAGTGCGTTCATTAACTTCAAAGGCAACTTCGGCGATGCGCTTAATGCCGTCTTTTTTAAACTTTAATGTTACCGCTTCGGTATCGAGTAAGGCGGTATATTGTGCAGTAAGTGATGCATCAGGTTCGGTTAGAATTCTGACAAAATCACCGCTGGTTAAAGCTTTTAATTCAACACGAATTGGAAATCGGCCTTGTAACTCTGGAATCAGATCAGATGGTTTAGCTAAATGAAACGCACCGGATGCAATAAATAAAATATGGTCTGTTTTAATCATGCCGTATTTAGTCGTAACCGTACAACCTTCAACTAATGGCAATAAATCACGCTGCACACCTTCACGCGAAATATCGGCACCACTGGCATTTGAACGTGAGGTTATTTTATCCATTTCATCTAAAAACACTATGCCATTTTCTTCTACATTAAAAACCGCGCGTGCTTTAATGTCATCTTCATTAACTAATCTTGCCGCTTCTTCCTGTGCTATCAATTTTATAGCTTTAACAATCGGTAAAGTACGTTTCGATTTTTTACCGTTACCGATATTTTGAAACATGCCCTGTAACTGACTGGTCATTTCTTCCATACCGGGAGGTGCCATTATTTCTACGCCGACTGCGGGAGCATTTAATTCCACTTCAATTTCAGTATCGTCCAACTTACCTTCACGTAATTTTTTTCGAAATTTTTGACGGGTACTACTTTCTTTTTCTGCGTCTACTTCAACTTCATCCGTGTTAAAACCAAATTTACGAACTGAAGGCAATAATATATCCAGAATTTTTTCTTCGGCAGCATCGTCGGCACGGACTTTCACTTTAGCCACTTCAACTTCACGCGTTAGTTTTATTGATGTTTCGATTAAATCCCGCACAATGGATTCAACATCACGGCCTACATAACCCACTTCGGTAAACTTGGTTGCTTCTACTTTTAAAAACGGTGCATTTGATAATTTTGCCAGACGACGTGCAATTTCTGTTTTGCCAACACCAGTAGGACCAATCATCAAAATATTTTTTGGCGTGATTTCACTTCGCAAAGGTTCATCCACACAACCCCGACGCCAACGATTTCGAAGTGCAATTGCAACTGCACGCTTGGCATCATTCTGGCCGATGATATGCTTGTCTAATTCTGAAACGATTTCACGAGGGGTTAATTGTGTCATTCATTAAATCCTTATTACTTAATAGTTCAGTTCTTCAATTACACGATTATGATTGGTGTAAATACAAATATCAGCGGCAATGCTTAAACCTTTTTCAACGACATCACGAGCACTCAGTTCGGTATTATCCAGCAAAGCTCGCGCTGCTGCCTGAGCAAACGGACCACCAGAACCAATCGCCATTAAACCTTCTTCCGGTTCAATAACATCACCATTTCCTGAAATGATTAATGATGCCTCTTGATCGGCTACTGCAAGCAAAGCTTCTAAACGACGTAACATTTTATCGGTTCGCCAGTCTTTTGCTAACTCAACGGCTGAGCGCACTAAATGCCCGGAGTGTTTTTCCAGCTTGGCTTCGAATCGCTCAAACAAGGTAAATGCATCGGCCGTACCACCTGCAAAGCCAGCTATCACTTTGTCATGATACAAACGACGCACTTTACGGGCGTTGCCTTTCATCACAGTATTTCCGAGTGTAACCTGACCATCACCACCGATCACAACTGTATTGCCGCGTCGAACAGATAGAATTGTTGTGCCACGATATTGCTCCAAAAGCTAACTCCTTAAACCTTGTATATACCACCCGATACCGGGTTTTGTATTGTACACCAAGCGGCGAATGGCAGCAGTATCTATAAAACCCCAGATAATCGCTGAAATTCAGCTGTTAATAATGTTAAGTCAATATAATGGGGTTAATATCGAATATCGCAATGAAGGATAGCTTTATACTGAAAACTGAAATTACGATATAGTTTTAGAATAAAACTAAGACACTTTTATACAATAAATTGCGTTATTAAACATAACGCAATACTATTATTTTACATAACTATCAATATGTTACTTTGATAGCAACAATTAACAATATTATTTGTCGGACTAATGACAAGGTGCTATATTAGAAAAAACTTTAACAAAGTAGTTTATATCTATAATTATTAACAGAATTGAGTGAATAAATATGTTTAGTACAAGGAAGTACAGTAGTTTCAAATACTTATTATCCGGTGTTTGTATGTGTTTTGCAGTGACTACTGCAAATGCCATTACAATATTAACCGTAAATCAACCTGACAATGTTATTGGTTTGCAAGTCCAGTCCTATACCAGTTCCAGTACAATCACAGGGAATGTACAACAAGACAACGCCGTTCAATTTATTGCCAACAATGCCACTCCCGAGGTTTGGACAGCAGAATTCAGTGCACCACTAAACAAACAACTTGAAGTCACACACTACGAAGACGCATCTTTACCGAAAAGTAATCCAAACAGTTCACTTTCACCCACTAAACCGGGCATCAATATTTCTATCGGGGGACGTCAATGTACCAAAGTGTCTGGACGATTTGATGTACTCGAAGTCAGTTATGATGCGCAAGGACTGCTGTTGAGTCTGGCAGTCGATTTTGTTCAAATTTGTGGTAATAACAACACAACACTACTCGGTTCAATTCGTCACAACACTCCATCTCTAGCTCTGATAACAACTACCCCAATCGCAATTGCGGGTGCAGATCAACATGTGGTTGAAGACAATATAGTGGATTTAAATCTGGTTCCGATTGAGTTTAAAGGTAATCTCGTTAAATTAAATGCGGGGAATTCATCACCCGGAGATGGTGCTAACATAACAAGTTACTTCTGGAAGCAACTTTCTGGTACCACCATAACATTAAGTAACGCAACCAGTGCAACACCCAGTTTTGTACTACAAAATATTAAACTTGGTGGTGACGAGTTGGTATTAGAACTTACTGTTACAAACTCCAATGGAATAGTGGACACTGATCAAATCACTATCTTTGTTGCTAGCAAAAGCGATCCTCAAACCAGTTTCTTTTTTGAAAGTGATCCAAAAGATATTATTGGAAAAGGAAACAGCTTATTCGTTGATGTTGATGATGCTATTTTTACCGTAGAAAATACTGATCAATATCATGCTCACATTAATATCGACAACGGTTTAAACTGGTTTACAAATTTTGGTGCAGTCTCCAGCTCTAATGGCTTACTGCCAGGATCATACGAGCCCGTTAAACGCCATCCTGTTGCCCTGGCTGCAGATCCAGGCTTATATATTCATGATTCAGTTGGCAAATGTGTCAACTTGACCGGTAATTTTAAAATAAATCAAATTAAACGGAATACAACAAATATTCTAAACAATTTATACATAGAATTTTTACAAGAATGTGACCAATTAAATACCATCAACCCACCGGCTCTGCGTGGCTACATAAAATTTAATTACATAGACACTAGTGTTCCAGTGGCCAATGCCGGAACTTCAACGACCGTTACAGAGGCAACACTGGTTACTCTGGATGCTTCAAAATCAAGTGATGTCGATGGTAGTATCGATGCTTATAAATGGAAACAAGTTTCAGGTGCACCGGTTACATTATCTGATAATCTAATTTCAAACCCCAGTTTTATCGCACCTGATTTTGCTATTAGTTCAAATGAAGACTTGGTTTTTCAGGTTCTTGTTACTGATAATTTAAATTTCAAAGCCAGAAGCACTGTCAATATTAAAATCATTGCAAAAGTTACTGAACCGCCTGTTAGAGCTAGCTCATTAGATGGTTCAGGCATTGGCGGCGGAGGCGGTGGTTGCAGTTTAAACCAAACCTCGACTGTTGACTTTACATTCTACCTAATGCTTTTAATTGCATTTCTAATTCAATTTAACCGTAAACAAAAAACTATTAATAGAAACTAATTGTGTTTTTATATCAGCCTGTATAAAAGTAAAACACCTGAATATTATAGTACTATTATTGATTTAGACTTTATATAAAAACAAGTTAACGAAATAGCAATATACATCACATTTTTTAACTGGATTTCAGCTACTATAAGATCACGATAAAATCTTTCGAGTAGAGTTGATTATGATATTAAAATATTTTGCTGCACCACTATTAATGTTACCTTTATTAATTTCAACAGGTTTTGCTGATGAAATTAAAATCGTAAATTTTGATACAGTTCGAACGAGTGACAAATCCATTATTAAATCACAATTGGTAAAATCCGATAATTCACCTCAAAGTATTTTACTGTATGTTCAGGATTCAAAATGCAAATCATCCGCAGCAAAATTTTTTAACTTAACGAATACCATCGACAACTCCGTTGCCAAATTATATGTTGAAAAAATTGGTGAATCCGACAGCCAGTATCACCATGGTAAATGCAGTGAATCATTTTTATCCAATAGCTCAATCGAACAACGCATAGCCGATTATCAACACGTTATTTCAAGCTTACGGGCAAACGCAGATTGGTGGGATAAAAAACTGTATATAATCGGAGAATCGGAAGGTGGTTTGATCGCAGGTTTAATAGCAGCTAATATGCCGGAAACTCAAAAACTTGCCATATTAAATTTTGGTGGTGGCATGACAATGTCGGAAGCATGGATAGCAAACTTGACTAAAACAATGCAGGCAAGTGGTAAGACCTCTGCCGAAATTGATGAAATGCAATTAAGCTCAGCTAAATTTTTTAAAGAAAAAATATCACAGTCAAACTCAAAATCGGAATTAGCGCCTAATATTACTTTTAAATGGTGGGCATCCGTGGTTGATATTCGGTTGAGTGATACTCTGACTAAAATAGAATTTCCGATATACATTGCACATGGAACCGACGATAATAAAATACCCGTTGAATCGGCTCAAAAAGTAGCCGATTTATTCAGTAATCTCAATAAAACAAATTTAGTTTATAATGAGTATACTGGTTCGATTCAAAGCGTCAGTAAATGCAAGATTAACTCAACAACAAAACCCGTATTAACTGAGGCTATTAACTGGTTACTAAATTAAGCGAAAATTTAGTTCATGTCACAGGTGTAATGCTGAGGTTACACTTTAATAAGTATCAATTTAAGCAAGGGTACAGACTTGCTTATTACACGATAACTATTCACTTAGATTTGCTCTTAAAAAGACTTAATGCTTTGGTCATATAGCCGATAATAATTGGATACTCAGCTACCGAATGTAACTACCTTATGTTTTTTCGATCAATAAAATTCCAGGTCACTTTGGCTTTAATCATACAAGCAATTGTTCTTATCAGCGTGGTATTTTCCACACTTTATTTACTAAAACTACGCCAGCATGATTATTTAATTCTGAATTTAACAGGCCAGCTACGTGTTATTTCATTGAGCCTGATAAAACAAAGCGAAAATTATGTTACCTACGCACCCCGAGATTATGAAGCCTATAATCGCGACTTAGTGCTGTTTAATACCGATTTAATGAAACAAATTAATGATTTCGATAGAATTATCACTGCCTTAAAAGAACGCTCAATTTCAGCAGATTTAATCAATTATTTTTATCATTCCTTATCAAATGAACAAGATTTAAATAATAACGAATCAAAAATAGATGAAGCTATACAATGTCAATGGGATACTCAATCTCAAAATCAACTTTTTAAAACCGTAAATGATTGGGAAGTTTTTAAGCAGGGCCTCAATAACGCATTCGGAACAAACCTTAAAGAACCTCGCCTTGAAGATGCAGCAAAATACATTGTAAATAATAAAAAAAGTATTATTGAAAGTACTTCTCATCTTAGTAGTTCTTTTCGCCGAATGATGGAGGGTAAATTACATCAAATTGATATCTTAAATAAATCTGCAATTTTAATAATTATTTTTATTAGCATCACTATCTTGATTATTTTATATTTCAGAATATTCAGGCCAATCGACAATACTGTTAACGGCTTTAAACGAATAGCCAATGGTGAACTCGATTATCAAATAAAAGTCGATACGCACAATGAAATTGGCGATATGACGGTGGCATTTAACACTTTAACTAAACGAATTAATTCACTATTTAAATTAACCGATGGAGTCAATCAAGCAAACGATCTGGATGACACATTAAAATTTTTATTAAATGAATTCGAATTTTTCCTACCGGTTGACTGGCTTTGTCTTGCACAAAATGATTCTGGAATATTAAAATATCAATTAACCAGAATACACAGTAATTTTGACTCCAGTGTTAAGGAACAAGAACAATTTGAAATTCCAGGATCATTTTATGAGTTTGTTATCAAGAAAAATGGTCCCGTTTCCATTCTTCAAAATTCAGATGAGAATATTTTTAACGATCATGATCCACTTATAGAAAAATTAACAAACAATAAAATTGAATCTATCTTGATGATCCCCTTATCTTATAATGATTCTAGCGCAACCAAAAGCAATGCTACATTAATATTGGCAACTAAAACTGTTAATGCTTACACCAAAGAGCATCACGAGTTTTTACGAAATACCGCTCCGCAAATAAGTCATGCTGTGAGTAAAACAATTGGCATGGAAAGTTTAATTATCTCAGTGGTCAAGGGTTTAGCAAAATTAGCTGAAAGTCGAGATCCTGAAACTGGTGACCATCTCTATAGAATGAGTCATTATTCAGCTATTATTGCTGAACAATTGAGAAACACTGGCCCCTACACAGGTGAAATAAACACGGCATTTGTTCGAGCTATATTACGTTTTGCACCAATGCATGACATTGGCAAGGTTGGAATAGGTGATTACATTTTATTAAAGCCCGGTGCGCTTACCGATGAAGAGCGCACTACCATGCAACAACACCCAACTATTGGTGCTGAAGTATTACGTCGTTGTGAAAAACAGGTTCATTCTTTAGGAAAAGATATTTTTAGAATTGGAATTGAAATTGCAGAAAGTCATCATGAAAAATTTGATGGCAGTGGATATCCCCACAATCTTGTCGGCCTTATAATTCCATTGTCTGCTCGAATTGTTGCGGTTGCAGATGTCTTCGATGCGCTGACATCCAAACGACCGTATAAAGATGCCTGGCCAATTGAAAAAGCGATGCGTGTAATGAAGGAAGATGCCGGTACACATTTTGATGCTGAAATTATTACTGCTATGGAAAATGTTATGCCGAAGATTCTGGAAATTTATGAAAAACACAAACACGTTTAGTTAATGTACTAACATCGCTATAATTTTAAATAAATAGATAATCGAGTATATGAATTGTAAAAATTATTCTATAATAAAATTGTGTCTATACATAAACATAAACTTTGTCCTTTTTCCAAACCTATTATAAGCATGTGGTGTGAATGTCCTTATGCATCCTTAATGGAAGGCTGCACGGGTAAAATGACCTGTAATCGTGAGGCCAAATTTCATATATCCTGCTATAAGCTGGTTTCAACTTTAAAAGAATTTTCAGGATTTATTCTGGGGTTCAAGCCACACGAAGTAGAACTAACACATGCGCAATCAATGAAAATACGCTGTGGCGGAATAATAGGTATGCAGCGTGTTCTAAATGTTAATGTTGATTCTACTCCTGTTATACCTGATGTACTTGATGCATCCAGTAATCAATATCAAACTGTTACTGATTTTCCATTTAATGAAATCGTTCAGGATATCAAAACATTCTCTCATCGTAAAAAACGTCATTAACATTAATTATTGTTATGAATTTTGATTTTTTCAGTACCACTGAATCATTTCACGATATTGATCTACCCGATACCGACTGTAAATTATATCCGGATTTTATTAATATTCACGATGCAGATACCTATTTACAGGAATTAACTCAAACTGTAAATTGGTCACAAGAAACTATTGCTATGTACGGTAAAGTTTTAAATGTACCACGTCTTAGTGCCTGGTATGGTGAGCCAAATTTGTCATATGAATATTCAGGAATTAAATCACTTTCTCAATTCTGGCTACCACAACTCCAGGTCATTAAAAATAAGATAGAATTACTGACAAAACACTCATTTAATAGTGTGCTTATTAATTTATATCGTGATGGGAATGACAGTGTCGATTGGCATAGTGATGATGAACCCGAGCTGGGACTAAATCCTGTTATCGCTTCTGTTAGCTTTGGTGAACAAAGAAATTTTCATTTAAAAAATAAATTCAATAAAGACATTAAAAAAAGTATCTTGCTACCACACGGTAGTTTATTGCTTATGAGTGGTACAACACAAAAAAATTACCAGCACAAAATTTCTAAAAGTAAACGGCAGATGAAACCACGAATTAATCTTACATTTCGAGATATACAAAACTAAATCTATTTAATTTCTGATGAAATGGAAATTTTCAGATTATATTTATCAGAGAATTTTTTAATTATTTCACTTGAATTTAAAATCTCTTTGTCCTGATCATAATCATCTTCTAAAAACTCAATAATTGTATATACGCGAGGTCGGGTCATGGCGTATTTTTTTACCGAATTACCGTACTGTGCAGTATATTGTGTTGTCATTGTTACACTGCCATCTTTATTAACAACTTTTATCGGTGTTGCATGATCCTTTTTGTATGAATAATTCTGGGTAGTTGTTGTTGATTTTTTTTTCAGTATTGTAAAAAACGGATAACCTCTATTGGCTGCTTCATGGGCAGAACGCAGTATTACATAGTCATTAGCTCTATCCAGACCAGTTTCATCATTACCATAAAATGATATCTGATATTTTACATCAGTAATTTTTTTTATTACAAATCCATCTTGAGATGAAGATGATTGCTTATGATAAGGGGTTGGACTAATACAAGA
>JBGMRJ010000033.1:0-2409 GCA_048061315.1 Gammaproteobacteria bacterium | reverse complement strand
TATTTCTCATATTCTGAATAACAAACAATTTCACTGGCATCACACGACCATTTGCTACGTGAATCCCAAAAAATTCGGGCTTGCGGTTGGATCGCTGGCTCACCATCAAGTGAGCCAGCAGGAATGACGGTTACACCTAGCTCCGGTACTTCACGCGGCATTGCGCTGCCACAATTACTACAGAAAAGAGTATAAAATCGTTCTGCATCCGGTACCTTATAACACCTTAATAATTCAGAACCGCTTAGCCATTGAAAGTCTGTTGCTTTAACCATGATATTACTGGCATGACCGGTTCCCGAAGCCTTACGGCATCGTTCACAATGGCAATGATAGAATCTTTCCGATGTCCCGGTAGTCTCATAGCTAACTTGACCGCATAGACAGCTTCCTTTAAATATTTCTGTAGGCACGACACTCTCCTTTAAAAATACAAATTAAATCACTGTCTCCTAGCTACGAAAGCGTAGGTAGGAGACGGATTTTACTATAGCAAAATATTTGCGATTATAAGTTACTAAACGTTAACGAGTTAGACATAGCTGATAAATTTCCCGCCGTGTTTACTTTTACAGCAACGTAAACAGTTTGGCCACCAGCGCCTCCAGGGAAAAGACTTGCAAGCATGTCGGTCCAGACTTTTGTCAGATTTTCCGGATTACCTGCAGCTACGTTAGGGGTAACTGTTAATTGTGTTGTTTTGCCTTGTCCGAATGTCGCGACAGTTGAAACCATTAAAAGATAACTCACATTAGAACCATTAAACTTTAATGAAGGTGGAGTCGTGGTAGTTGGGGTAACCGGAGTTATAGTATTATTACTTAACAAAACGCCATTGGAACCTGAATGTCCTTTTAATATTTGATTGAGTACCAATAGATCAGCTGTTTTTGTATTTGCTGGTAACTTTGATTTGTCCAACATTGGTGAGCCATCGGCATTTGTTGCTTTGTTTATGACACCTTCTGCAGCGGCTGTTTGATTCGTTATAACCTGAACAATAAGATACTCAGTTTCAACAATTCTATCCGCCATTAAACCAATATCATCTGATAACTTGCTCGTCAAACCTGCCATGGTAGTAACCGTTTTATTCATTTCACTAACCGTAGTACCTTGATCGTTAAGTTGAGCTTCAATTCTACCCAATCTGTTCTCAATACCAGAATGGTCACTAGCTGCAACAGCCGTTTCTGAACAGCTCGTTAACCAGGAGCTTGTTACTGATAATGCTGTGATTGTTAGAAATATGTACGAAATTCGTTTTAGTGGGGTAAGAGAGTGTTGATCCTTCATAATTCGTTTCCTTTAATTCAAATAATAATATCGGCGAATACTAATAGGTATCTTCATTACGAATGAGAACTGGATCACACTAAACCGATCAAAAAATAAGTAAATATTAATATGTTAAATTAAAAATGCGATATGTTAAATACAACTTACTTTTATACATAATATCGCTATGATTAATTAGACATAATCTATTAAAACTTGCAATTAGCAGTATTATAAAATTTTTGCTTGTAATACGATTGCAGAATGAAACTTCAAAATCATTCATTTTTAACATAATGTAGAGGGTGATATCACCTATTTTATCCTTAATAACCTGATATTTAATCTAGAAATGTATTTTAGTCATTTTATTACTGATATTGTATAATTACCGCTCTTTCAATTTGCGTTGGATTTACGTTCCAATTAGCACATAGGTAAAATTATGACTCAATATGTTGTTGCAGCGCTGTATCATTTCGTGCGCCTCGAAAAATTTTCTGACTTACGCCAACCCTTACTCAATGTTATGTCTCAAAATGGGGTTAAAGGCACATTGTTACTCGCCAATGAAGGCATTAATGGCACTGTAGCGGGTACTCAAAAGGGTATTGATAATTTGCTTAACTGGATCCGTAGCGACTCCAGACTTGTGGATGTTAAAGCCAAATTTTCATATGACGATGAATTACCATTTTATCGCACCAAGGTGAAATTAAAAAAAGAAATCGTTACCATGGGCATCGAAGGAATTGATCCTAACAAAGTCGTTGGCACTTACATACGGCCACAAGACTGGAATGCACTTATATCGGATCCCGATGTTTTAGTCGTGGACACCCGCAACGATTATGAAACTAGTATTGGTTCATTTGAACATGCGGTAATACCCAATATCGAAAGCTTTCGGGATTTTCCAAAATACATTGACGAATTAAGCCCTAAAGATAAAAACAAAAAAATTGCAATGTTTTGTACTGGTGGAATTCGTTGTGAAAAATCGACCGCCTATTTAAAAGAACAAGGTTTTGAAAACGTATATCATTTGCAAGGTGGAATTTTAAAATATTTTGAAGAAGTCTCTGAACAAGATTCTCTCTGGAATGGCGAATGTTTTGTTTTTGATAATCG
>JBGMRJ010000032.1:10851-26869 GCA_048061315.1 Gammaproteobacteria bacterium | reverse complement strand
CATATTGAGTTTTATTTAAAATTAGTAAGCTTGACATCAGTAAACTGTAACTTAACTTTTCAGGAGATTAATAATAAATTCAGATTAAATAATTAACCCTACAAAACAGGTTAATATTACCAAGCCTTAAATGTTGATTAGTTAAATAATTATCACAACTGTTTATTTAGAAAATATTAATTATCATTATGCATTTCAATAATTGCATTAGATTGTTCGATACTATTTTTTGTATTATCGTTACGCATTTTTTCCAGGTTTTGCAAATATTCTTTGTCGATATCACCGGTAATATATTCACCATCAAATACCGAGGTATCAAACCGTTTAATTTTAGGGTTACCACGATTGGATGATTTTAATAAATCTTCTATATCTTGAAAAATAAGCCAATCAGCGCCTATGGCTGTTTTTATTTCATCAACGGTTCGTTCGTGACCAATTAATTCTTTTGTAGAGGGCATGTCAATACCGTAAACATTTTGGTAACAAACGGGTGGTGCTGCCGAAGCAAAATAAACTTTTCGGGCTCCTGCATCACGCGCCATTTGAATTATTTGTTGTGATGTTGTCCCTCTTACGATTGAATCATCAACCAGTAATACATTTTTTCCTTCGAATTCCAAATCAATAGCATTTAATTTCTGCCTTACAGATTTTTTACGTTCCTTCTGTCCGGGCATAATAAAGGTGCGGCCGATATAACGATTTTTAATAAAACCATTTCGGTATTTAATATTTAATACGTTTGCCAATTCCAAAGCCGAGGTTAGGCTGGACTCAGGTATTGGTATTACAACGTCAATATCATGCTCAGGGAACTCACGCATAATTTTATGTGCCAGAAATTCCCCCATACTCAAACGAGCCTTGTATACAGAGATGCCATCGATGATTGAATCTGGCCGAGCAAAATAAACATGCTCAAATATGCAGGGCGCAAGCTCAACATTTTTTGCACAGTGTTTTGTGTGTAACTCGCCGGCCATACTGATAAAGACCGCCTCGCCTGGTGCAATATCCGCTATCATTTCAAAATCAAGCGCATCCAGGGCAACACTTTCAGATGCAATCATATAATCAGTGCCGGTATCCGTGGTTTTTTTACCGTAAACAACCGGTCGAATACCATGAATATCTCGAAATGCAACTACACCGACTCCTGCTATTAAAGCAACAACAGCATAGGCTCCTTTAACACGTTTATGCACATTTTCAATTGCCGCAAATACGTCATTATGATCAATGTTAAGCTTTTTCGCTTCTTGTAGTTCATGTGCAAAAACATTTAACAACACTTCAGTATCGGAGTCGGTGTTTAAATGTCGACGATCGCTACGCAATAAATCTTCTTTTAATTCATTTGCATTCGTTAAATTACCATTATGAGCAAGAGTAATGCCATAAGGTGAGTTTACATAGAAAGGTTGCGCTTCTGCGGATGATGAACAGCCTGCAGTTGGGTAACGAACATGTCCGATTCCCATTGAACCGGATAATCGCAACATGTGTTTTGTACGAAAAACATCTCTAACCAGACCATTTGCCTTTCTCATACGAAACCGACCATTGTCATACGTTACAATGCCCGCTGCATCCTGACCACGATGCTGAAGCACCGTTAAACCATCATACAAAGACTGGTTAACTGATTTTGTTGAAACGATACCTATTATTCCACACATAATGTCACTCGTTACTAAACCGTTATATTACATTAAAAAATATCTTTAAACCAAATAGCTAATGCCTGAAAATTTTGGATCATTACTGAATCCTGCCACCACACTATTTGATTGAGTTTTGGTATTGTTACAAACTGAATAGCTATTAAAACCATTACTATGACAAAAACAACACCTCTTAACAATCCAAAAATAACACCAATGAATCTATCGGTTCCTGACAAACCGGTCCGTTTTACGAGCTGACCAGCAAAAAAATTCACCACGCCCGAAACAACTAAAGTAAGTATTAGCAGGATTACCGCGGCAATTAAACCTCGAACTGTGGGATCAGTAATTGATGTCAGAAATAAATCGGCAAAACCATCAGAAAAGAAATAGGCAATAAACCCGGCCAAAATCAAACCTACCAAAGATAGCGCCTCTTTTACAAAACCCCGAATAATGCTAATAAGCATTGATACAATAATTATCCCCAAAATTACATAATCGACAATTAGCATTATTTAAACACTCTTTTTACTAAATATTTCGTTATAGCCATGTATTTTTATCCTTAGCTCTTATACTTCATTACAATTCCATTTATTTTCATTTCTTTCTTTAAGCGTTTTTGTGTCGTTTCAGCTGTTATTTTCTTTACCTCGGGCCCTACTCTAACCCGATAACTAACATCAGATTGTTTCATGACGGCTTCAACAAAAGCATGGTATTTTTTTTTGCGTAATTTATTTCGTAATGCCAGTGCATTTTTTTTACTTGAAAAACTTCCGACTTGTATCACCCAGGCAGTTGCCTTTAAAGTAGTTGTTTTGTTTTTATCTGCAATAGCAGCTTGATTGACTTGAGGTATTTTCTTTTGAACAGCTTTCGTAGGTTGAGTTGATTCAGCACCCGTTTTTTCAGCAGGTTCTTTTTTAGAATTTTTACTCGTGTTGATTATTTCGGGGCTTAATTCATCAACAACAATTGTTTCAATCGCATTAGTCTCGGGTGGTGCAATTTTGCTGCTCAAATTTAATGGCTTCATATTGGTAATGGATTTATGACGTTCTGGTATATTGCCACCAAAAACCGGCATGTCATCATCCGACTCACCATTGAGTAAGATAGGTATAAATATCACGCCAAGAGCAATCAATACTATCGCACCAATCATTCTTTGCTTAAAGTCACTTTCTTTCATATATACCTGAATCAAGTACTACCATTAATTTCAAACTTATTATATCAACTGTTAACATAATTCCCTAGTTTTAAGCCAGATTAATCCTGCTCTAATAAAACCTGCCGAAATTCTTGCACCAGATAAAAAGAACCAAAAATTACGATTAAGTCGTTATCCTGACTATCATCAATTGCTTGCTGATAAGCCTGTTTTGCTGTTGTATAAGAAAAACACTGTGCTTTTGCATCTAGAGCTGAAATGATATCAATTAAATCTACTGCTGGTATTGCTCGTGTTATGGGTAAATCAGTAACATACCAGGAGTCACAGAGATCGATTAAATTATCCAAAATTAAACGAATATTTTTGTCCGACATCATTCCAGTTACAATTCTAATATCACCCGAGCAGCTATTTTCTTTTAAATAATTGGCCAGCGCTTGTGTCGAATGGGGATTATGAGCAACATCTATAAGGGTATTAATTTTCCCAGAAATATTTTCCAGCCTGCCATGAATCGAACTTGTTAAAATACCTTGGCGTAATTGATTCTGTGATACCGGGTAATCTGCCTGCAATAATGCCAGAACCATTAATACACCGGCAATATTATGATATTGATGTCTACCCCTCAGCGGTAAAAAAGGTAATGAATAGTGATTTAAAGAAGGCCCGTGCCACTGCCATGATAATTGCTCAACGACATAGTTAAATTCGCTGTTTAAGCTGTATAAATTTGCATTAATTTTAGTCGCACAAAGTGCTATCGATTCTGGTGCCTTAACATCACTACAAACAACCGGTTTGCCAGAGCGCATAATACCTGCTTTCTCAACCGCTATTGTCTCTTTATCAGAGCCAAGCCATGATTCATGATCGATATCGATTGCTGTTATTAGTGCGATATCCGCATCAATAATATTAACAGCATCCAGACGCCCACCCAAACCAACTTCAAGAATTGCAAAATCGAGATTCTGTTCAGACATTAATAACAGCGCGGCTAATGTTCCAAATTCAAAATAGGTAATTGAGGTTTCAACTCCTGAATTATCGAACCTAGCCTGATCTATTTTATCAAATACTTCACACAAGTCCTGATCACTAACGTGTTTATTGTTAATGCGTACCCGTTCATTGTAATTAAATAGATGAGGAGAAGTATAACTACCAACGCTGTAGCCGGCATTAAGAAGAATGCTTTCCAGAAAACAAATGCTTGAGCCTTTACCATTAGTACCGGCAACAGTGATAATTTTTTGAGCTATTGGGCCCGAAGCTAATCGTTGATACACTAACTGAACCCGCTCAAGCCCCAGATCGATTTCACTGGGGTGACAGGTTTCTTGCCATTTTAACCAATCAGAGAGAGTATCAAATCGCATGTTGCGATTATTGAAATTAAATTATATAAATGTTAATTATGCGGCAGGTGAAATTTGTTTTGTCATCATCGATAAAATACTGGCAATCTTATTACGCATTTCACGACGATCAACAATCATATCAATTGCACCATGCGCTAATAAAAATTCACTACGCTGAAAACCTTCTGGTAATGTTTCACGCACAGTTTGTTCTATAACACGGGGACCGGCAAAACCAATCAAAGCATTAGGTTCACCAATATTAATATCACCCAGCATTGCAAAACTTGCTGAAACGCCACCCATTGTGGGATCGGTAAGAACTGAAATAAATGGTATCCCGGCTTTTTTGAGTCTCGCTAACACTGCACTGGTCTTAGCCATTTGCATTAAAGAAAACAGTGCTTCTTGCATTCGTGCTCCACCGCTGGCTGAAAAACAGATTAATGGCATATTTTGTTCTAAGCAGATATTTGCAGCACGAATAAATCGTTCACCTACTACGCTGCCCATCGACCCCCCCATAAATTTAAATTCAAAAGCAAGAGCAATAACAGGTAATCCCTTCAATTGTCCTTTAATTGCAATTAAGGCATCCTTTTCACTGGTAGTTTTTTGAGCTGACGCTAATCTGTCTTTATATTTTTTTATATCTTTAAATTTGATAATATCAATCGGAGATATATTTGCTGCTATTTCTTCCTGATTTTGTTCATCAAGAAAACCGAATATTCGTCTTCTGGCATTAATACGCATGTGATTATCACATTTTGGACAAACATCATGATTTCGCTCAAGCTCAGCACGATATAGCACCGCATTACAGCTATTGCATTTGGTCCATAATCCTTCAGGAATACTTTTTTTGTTACTCGCTTCAGTTCGAATTTGAGTAGGGAGTAATTTTGTAAACCAGTTCATTTTTTATCCTTTCTACATTCAATAATAGTGATCATAACCTGCCTAGAAATAACATCAAGTATTATCTATTTGTTCATATAATTCAATAAGTTACTTATCTAGCGACTTACGCACGCCAGCTAAAAAATCAGACACTTCTGTAACAATTTTAGCAGGTACCTGTAAATTCTGCTCAATTAGTTTAATAATTGCGCTACCGATCACAACAGCATCAGAGGATTTAGCCACTTTAGCAGCAGTTGATGCATCTTTAATACCAAACCCAACACCTATCGGTAAATGAATAAATTCCTTAATGGTATCGATTCTGGAGCGCACTTCTTTAATATCAATGTTTGCCGCACCAGTAACTCCCTTGATTGATACATAATATACGAAACCTTTGGCAAATTTACTGATCATTTTCATTCGCTGCGGACTTGTTGTTGGTGCTATCAAATAAATCGGATCCAGTCCCTCTTCAGAACAAATTGAAGTAAAACCAGCCGCTTCTTCAGGTGGTAAATCCACAGTAAGGACGCCATCGACACCAGCCGATACGGCTTCTTTAATAAATCGCTTATACCCCATCACTTCGATAGGATTTAAATAACCCATTAATACAATGGGTGTCTTATCATCTCGTTGGCGAAAAGTTTTAACTATTTCAAAAACATCTTCAAGGCCGGTATCAAATTTCAAAGCACGTTCTGCCGCTCTTTGAATAACCGGACCATCTGCCATTGGATCAGAAAAGGGAACACCCAGCTCGATAATGTTTGCACCCGATCTCACCATTGCGCGCATTAACGGTACCGTTAAATCAAGACCTGGATCGCCTGTTACGATATACGGAACTAAAGCGGTTTTCCCTTGCTCCCGTAAATTCAAAAAGCAAGTTTCCAATCGATTCATGTGCGTCATAAATCTATCCCTTCATATTCAGCGACTGTGTGAATATCTTTGTCACCTCGACCGGATAGATTTACAATTATTGTTTCTTCCTCTCTCATGGTCTTTGCTAGTTTAGTAGCATAGGCCAGAGCATGACTTGATTCCAGAGCAGGTAAAATGCCTTCGAATAAGGTTAAATCATGAAAACCCTGCAATGCTTCCTTATCTGTAACTGAAACATAGTTTGCACGACCGCTATCTTTTAACCATGAGTGTTCAGGACCAACACCAGGGTAATCTAATCCTGCCGAAATTGAATGGGTTGGAATAATCTGCCCATTATCATCTTCAATTAAATACGTCCTGTTACCATGCAATACACCGGGTCGACCGGCACACAAGGCTGCAGCATGACGTCCTGTTTCAATGCCCTCACCTGCAGCTTCAACACCATATAGTGCAACCGAACTATCTTTAATGAAGGGATAAAATAAACCAATCGCGTTAGAACCGCCACCAATACAAGCGACTAACGCGTTGGGTAATTTTCCGGTCTGTTCCAGTATTTGTTCTTTTGCTTCACGCCCAATTATCGCCTGGAAATCTCTCACCATTGCTGGGTAAGGGTGAGGGCCAGCGACTGTACCAATAATATAAAAGGTATTGTCAACATTTGCCACCCAATCACGCATTGCTTCATTTAATGCATCTTTTAAAGTTTTTGATCCCGATTCAACTGAAACAACCTTTGCACCTAATAACTTCATTCGGTAAACATTTAACGCCTGTCGTCGAATATCTTCCGCTCCCATATAAATAACACATTCTAATCCTAACCTTGTTGCAACCGTTGCAGTTGCAACACCGTGTTGCCCTGCACCTGTTTCGGCAATGATTCTGGTTTTTCCAAGACGTTTAGCGAGCAATGCCTGGCCAATAGTATTATTAATTTTATGTGCACCAGTGTGATTTAAGTCTTCTCTTTTTAAGTAAATTTGAGCACCACCGACAATTTTACTCCAGCGTTTTGCTAAATAAAGTGGTGAAGGTCGGCCAACATAATGTTGCAACTCATGGTCCAGCTCTCTTAAAAAATCAGCGTCTTTTAAATAATGTTCATAGATTTTTTTAAGCTCTTCAAGTGGCTCCATTAATGTTTCAGCCACGAATATTCCACCATAGTCTCCAAAATGACCTCGGTCATCCGGCAGTTGGTAATTTTTAATTAAATTATCAAAATTATTTTGATCCAAGCAAATTCACCTCGTTCATAAACCGCTGCATTTTTGTATTATCTTTAATACCTTTACTACTTTCAATACCACTGCTCACGTCTACAGCATAAGGACGTGTGGCTGTTATAGCATCTGAAATATTTGCTGGATTAAGACCACCGGCAAGAATTATTGGTCTATCGGTTGAATCGGGAAATAGTGACCAGTCAAATGTATCACCCGTTCCCCCAACCTGTTTTTCATGATAACTATCAAGTAGAATTCCTGAAGCGCTATTATACCTTTCAATTTCAGTTAACACATCTACATTTCCGGCCATTCGAATTGCTTTCATATAAGGTAATGAGAAACTATTGCAAAATTCTTCAGATTCATCGCCGTGAAACTGTAATATATTGAGTGATACTTGCGTGGTTATTCGTTCAATTTCAGCCTTATCAGAATTCACAAATAAACCTACCACGCTGACAAAAGGTGGTAATACTGCGATTATTTCTGAGGCTTGTGCTATTTCAACATTTCGTGAACTTTTTGAGTAAAAAACCAGGCCAATCGCATCAACTCCTAAACTCGCAGCAAAGACTGCATTTTCGACATTGGTTATACCACAATATTTTACGCGAACCCGATTACTCATAATCTACCAAATTGATGCTTTGTCGGAAAATTGCGGTAATGCAAAAGTATCCGGATATTGAATCGATGTTAAGTATAAGCCATCCGGAGCCGCGGTCACACCTTTATGCTGGCGATCTTGTAACAGTAATATTTCATTAGCCCAATCCGGTTGCTTCTCTCCACAACCAATTGCAATTAGAACACCTGATATATTGCGTACCATATGGTGTAAAAAAGCATTAGCAACAAACTCAATTACGATGAAATTGCCATTTCGACTTACCTGCAATTGATGCATGGTCCGTATTGGTGTTTTCGACTGGCAGTGTTTCGCTCGATAGGAATTAAAATTATGTTTACCAATTAAATAATTAGCACCTTGCTGCATTAATTCTATATCTAAAGGATGATACTCATGAGTAACCAGTTTATGCAAAAAAGCTGGCCTCACTAAACGGTTTAAGATGACGTATTGGTAGCTGCGCTGTAGTGCAGAAAATCGCGCATGAAATTCATCGCTCACTTCCACAGCCCATAATATACGAATATCGAAAGGCAGATGTGTATTACTACCAAGCACCCAGGAATCTATAGGGCGATTTAAATTAGTATCGAAGTGTATTACCTGTTCCATGGCATGAACACCGGCATCGGTTCGACCTGCACATATTACCGAAATCGTAGTATCAGCAACAGCTGATAGAGCAGTTTCAACATGGTGTTGTACAGTCACACTGTGTTTCTGTTTTTGCCAACCGCTATAGGAAGCTCCATTATACTCTATGCCGAGTGCAATTCTCATAACGAATATTTATTCATTCTCTAAAATACAAATCTTGTGAAAACATGATCACTTAAATAAAACAATCCTAAACTAATAACTAAATATCCCCATTGATAAAAGCTGGGTAAAATCATTTTATCATATCGTATTTTTTTACACTCACTATTTTCCGCCAGTTTATAAATTTCATTAACAACGAGGCTCATGGATGATACTATTTTAGATATTTTTGATTTGTACTTAATTGTGTCAGTTTTGACATTGATTAATTTGGGTAATTCTTCAACAAAATCGATAACCAAATATATTCTCACTGCAAACTGTTCAGAAGAAAAACCAAATATTCTTAATGGTATTGATAAATAAATTAATGATGTCAGTAATGCTTTCCTTGGTATTGATATTATAAATACCACAACTGCTACTACTAATAACATTAAAGCGATTACTTTAATAAACGAATAATAAATGCCCGGATTCAACCACTCAATAAAATTCAATGAGGGGTCTATATCAGTTATCAATTTACCTGGAGTGGTAAAACTAAATAATAAGAATATCGATACATAGAACCACTTTAACCGCCAAATCATATTCCAGATCAAAGATAAATATTTTTTTTGTTGAAAAATACTGGCGCAAAATAAAATAAACCCGGCCAATAATAACGGACCAGGTTTAGCTTGAATAATATAATAACAGAAGATAAGAAATATACTTATCCGGATTACCGGATGCATTTTTAAGCTCCGGTTAAATTAGTGAACCTAGACAATCTGATGAATTAATTCCTGTGCTTCTTGTTTTTGAGAATCATTACCTTCATCTATAACTTCATCTAGAATACTGCGAGCTCCATTTGAATCACCCATATCAATATAGGCTTTTGCTAAATCAAGTTTTGTTCCTACCTCATCCATTCCGGGGGTTATTTCTAAATCATCATCCAGACCAAGATCATTATCTGCAGGTAAATCGAAATCCAGACCTGAAGCATCAATTTCAGCAGTTGAATCTGCAGTATCGCTGCTTTCATCCAACCCCAAATCCATTAATTCACTCTCGGGTTCCAAATCAGAAGTTGAACCTAATTCAAACTCCATACTACCAGCACCAGCTGGATTCATTTCTTCTGTCGGTTCAACAGAATCCAGATTAAAATCTAAAGAAGTAGAATCATCACCGGAACCAATATCATCTTTTGTATCCAAGTTTAAATCAAATTCCAGACCGGACGATTGTTCTTTTGCAATATCGCCGCCTAAATCACCGGTGGTATCGATGCCTAAATCGAAATTGTAATCGCCTCCAGCGTCAATACCAGTATCAATGCCACCTAATTGTGCATCATCAGTAGCTGTTGATGATAAGTCAGGAGAATCAAATACCCCAGTGTCTAAACCGATATCCATTACATCACTCTTGCTCATTGATGCACTGCTAATATTCATGCCATCTTCCGGAGGTGAACCACCACTAAAAATTGGATTATCCGGAGCAATTTCTGCTCCCATTGACAATACCTTCTCCCACATAGGATCTGCACCAGCATTGCCACCTAATGAGGCATAAAACTCTTCTGCTGTTGATTCAAACGATTCTTTATTCTTGGTTGTATAATAAAGCTCAATTAATTTTAACTTTAATTCGCTTCTATTCGGATCAGACTTGATTGCATCCTGTAAGCGCTCTTCAGCGGCTTCATAGCGACCGTAGGCCATGAATACATCGGCTTCAGTTAGTGGATCAACTTCATTATCTTCTTCGATTGCATTCATACCACTAATAGCGAAATCACTTAAAAACGATGATTCCTCCGAACTGGTACTATCAACACCCGCAGACACTGGACCGGAAGGAATTTCACTATCCTTGGTTAAACTGGAAATGTCATTTTCTTCACTTCCCAATAGTATACTTTCATTAGAGCCGTCATTATTAGCATTACGACGTTTCAATATAACTATTGTTAAAATTAGTAACACTAAAGCGGCTATCGCACCACCAATATAGATAATATTACTGATTAACGCGGCTACCACACCGGAAACCATACCCATTATAGTTCCAACAATTCCAGCACCTTCTTCAGTTTCATCAAGTGGTGGTAAATCTTCATCATTAACTGCAGCATCTTGAGGAACTTCTTCATCAATTAGGGTCGTGTCAATTTCCTCAACATCACCAACCCCGTCCATTGTCTGTTCTGGTATCACTTCTTCAGGCTCGCCTACAGCTTCAGGATTAGACTGAGCTAATTGTTCTTCTTCTGCCTGGGCCTGTTCTGCTGCAGTTGCATTACGTTCATTGATTTCATGTAATTGTTGCTGTAGAGAAGCTAACTCATCGTCTTCAACAGTTAACATTCGCTGCATTGAATTTATTTCATCTTCCAAATCGAGTAATTTTTTACTTAATTCCGGGTTTTGAGATCCAGAGGAACTGGCTTCCGATATGGCCCTTTTCAGATCATCGCGTAATATTGCTAAATCGGATAATTGTTGAGCATCTGCAGCTTCATCGACACCAGTTGAAATTTCAGCATCCTGGCTATCTGGAGTCGCTAATGTTAATTCACTTGAAAATTGATCTTCATCAGGAGCCGATTCTGTAAATGACACATCAGAAGTGTCAACAGCCTGTGTTTCAACATTTTCGGCAACATTTTGTCTGAAATTTTGCCATTGCTCAGTTTGATCCTGATACATGTCGATAGCTTGAGATTGAGAAATTTGTTGTAACAAGCCTTTATCTTCAACGCGTAGTACATGACCTACTTTTAAACGATGAACATTATTATCTATAAATGCATCTGGATTACTCTGCAGTAGTGCCATCATAATTTGATAAACAGTTGCATCGGAACTACCAGCTCTAAGTTTCTCTGCAATTTGCCATAAATTGTCGTTCTTTTTAGTGATGCCATAATCAAGATCACCGACCGGTGCTGAAGCTTGCTGCTGTTCCATTTCTTGAGATTCATTATCAGCTTGCATCGAATCAGGATCTGCTAATCCGGCTTCCAGATTTGTGTCATCTGGCTCTATTGGTTGTGCGGCAAACGCAGGTTCTGCATCAAATTGATCTTCTGTAGGTTCCGAGTAATCCGATAATGGAATTCTCGGGAATAAACCATCATCCTCAGCGAATGATTCTGTCTGAGAATCATCGAATGCAAGATCAGGTTCATCTGTGATTAATTGTTCTGGTTCTGCTTCAGCAACGGGTTCTAAAGCTTCAGGCTCAGCTTCGGTAACGGGTTCTAAAGGTTCTTCTCTATCGAGATTATCTTGTTTAACTGCCTGAGAATCTTCTGCGCCTGGCTCGCTAAAAGCATCTGCTACGGTGGTTTCAATTTCTTGCGGTTCCTCAATTAATTCAACAGGCTCCGGATCCGCTTCGGGTTCAATTAATTGCCCGGATTCTGCTTCACTAACAGGCTCTTCTTCAATCTGGGTATCCGGAAACAGAGCGGCTGCACCTGCAGAAGTTACAGCAACCTCTTCATCTAGAATGGATGGCTCAGGTTCGGTGAAGGGTGATTCTTGTGGCTCACTAACGGATTCTTCAATAATAGGCTCTGGTTCGATTTCCTCAGCTGCTGGTGCATCAAGTACACTAACGGGATCAGCTTGTTTTAAATGAGGTGGATCCAGTAAAACCACAAAATTCTTAATTATCCGTTCATTTTTTGAATTCATTTCTAACCAGAAATCAAGGAATGGCTCACGAATGACCCTTTTTGAAGATATTTTTATATAAGATAAACCACTCTTCTGTTTTACTTCGAATTTAAGTAGATTTAATAGATTAGGCCGATCAGTACCAAAACGTTGAAATACTTCAGGCGATGCCAGTTTAATTTCTAAACTTCCAATATCCGACTTTGTTGCGGACAATAATGGAATTTCAGCATCCATTATTTCATTTAATGCTGAATTCGTTTTTATTTTTCCAAACCCTAATGCATGCACATTAACCGGTATTAGCGGTATTAATAATATGCATAGAAATTTTAAGGTCTTATAAAACAATTCTTTACCCCACAAAGCATTATGTGGAATCGTGTTTACTGCACGAAAATCGAAAATCATATTTTTTCTCATAGACTCAGATACTTGAACTACAAAAGCTCGAATTATCATTACAATTGTACCGTAACTATAGCTTATAAAGGCCAATTTACCAAAATTTATCTTTTAAGCCTAATTTATCGAAAATAAGCCTTTTTCCAACCCTGTTTGTCGGCACTTCATTAAAAAACTATAACTTACACTAATTAGATTCACTATTTTATTTAATATATATAGTTCGCAATAGTGCGAATGCAATAACATGATGTTTTACCAACTTTAGCAAGGTAATTGTTCACAAATAGAAACGAAAGTCATCATTTATCATGTGATTTTGAGACAAATCACTCAATAAACGAATACTTTTATCAAATGGCGGCTTTAATTTGATAAAATAATTCTTAACATCCTTCTTAAAGGTTCTGCTGCACCCCATAAAAGTTGGTCACCTACGGTAAATGCTGAAATATAGTGTGATCCCATCGATAATTTTCGAATTCGCCCAATCGGGACACTCAGAGTTCCCGTCACTTTTGCCGGAGTGAGTTCTTGCAGAGTAATATCCCGATCATCAGGAATTACTTTAACCCAGTCATTTGCAGCGGCCAATTTGTTATGTATTTCAGTTATTGAAATATCTTTTTTAAGTTTAATTGTCAAGGCTTGTGAATGACATCGCATCGCACCAACCCGAACACATAAACCATCGATAGGAATCGGGTTACTGCTTAGTCCCAATATTTTATTGGTCTCTGCCTCAGCTTTCCATTCTTCACGACTTTGGTGGTTATCGAGTTGGCTATCAATATAGGGAATTAAACTACCGGCTAACGGCACTCCAAACTTATCACTCGGGTAATCTTTACTACGGATAAATTCAGATACGTTCTTATCGATTTCAAGTATCGCACTGGCTGGGTCAGCGAGAGAATCTTTTACTGAATCCCGAATAGCGCCCATTTGATTTAATAACTCACGCATATGTTGTGCACCACCACCTGATGCAGCTTGATAGGTCATTGGTGTTATCCACTCAACTAAATCATTTTCAAATAACCCGCCAATCGCCATTAACATTAAACTGACTGTACAGTTACCACCAACAAATGTTTTGCTGCCATCTGATAAGGCATTTTCGATAACCGGTAAATTGACCGGATCCAATACGATAACACTGTCATCAGCCATACGCAGTGTTGATGCCGCATCAATCCAGAAACCAGCCCAACCTGCTTGTCGTAATTTAAAATACATATCTTCGGTGTAACCACCCCCTTGACAGGAAATGATAATATCCATTTCAGATAATTCACTTACACTATTTGCATCTTTTAGTGTTGGAACAATCTTGCCGATATCAGGACCAGCCTGTCCCGCCTGAGAAGTACTAAAAAATACTGGATCGATAAGATCAAAATCCTTTTCATCAGACATACGCTGCATTAAAACGGAACCCACCATACCGCGCCATCCTATTAAACCTACCCTTTTCATTATTACTTTCCTTTTATATTCTGTATCAAATTAATAATTTTATTTCGCAGCTAATGCAGCAACAACCGCATCACCCATTTCTGCGGTGCCCACTTTAGTGCAGCCATCGGTATAAATATCGGTAGTTCGAAGACCTTGATCTAATACTGACTTTACTGCATTTTCAATCTTAACTGCCATTGCAGTTTCATCAAGTGTATAACGCAGCATCATCGCAACCGATAAAATAGTTGCTAATGGATTAGCAATATTTTTACCTGCAATATCCGGAGCAGAACCATGAATGGGTTCATACATGCCTTTACTATTGATATCTAACGATGCTGACGGCAACATACCAATAGACCCTGTTAACATGGCTGCAGTATCAGAAAGAATATCGCCAAACATATTGGTAGTTACCATTACATCAAATTGTTTTGGTTCACGAACCAGTTGCATCGAAGCATTATCAACATACATATGACTAAGCTCAATATCGGAATAATCTTTACCTAAAGTTGTAATGACTTCACGCCATAACTCAGTGCACTCAAGAACATTAGCTTTATCAATTGAACACAAGCGTTTATTACGCTTGCCGGCAATATCAAAAGCGACCTTGCCTATTCGAGTAATTTCACTCTCTTTATAAATTAAAGTGTTGTAACCCTGGCGTTCACCATTTTCCAAAGTTCGCACCCCTCGCGGCTGCCCAAAATAAATACCGCCGGTAAGTTCCCTAACGATCATAATATCAAGCCCTGAGACTAATTCTTCTTTTAAGGTAGAAGCACTTGCCAGTTGCGGATATAAAATTGCAGGTCTTAAATTTGCAAATAGTTCTAACTCGGAACGTAATCCTAATAAGGCTTTTTCAGGACGTACTGAAATATCCAGACTTTCCCATTGATAACCGCCAATAGCACCAAACAAAATCGCATCAGATTGTTTTGCTAATGTCAGGGTTTGTTCTGGTAATGGTGTGCCACAATCATCATAGGCAGTTCCACCAACCAGGGCAGATTCCATTTCAATTTTTAAACCCAGCTGTTTTTGCAAGCACAGTAAAACTTTTTCAGCTTCGGCCACAATCTCATGACCGATACCATCACCGGGTAATAATAATATTTTTTTACTCATGTTACGTTCCTATATTCTGTTTAGAATTAAAATAACCATGGTGTAATGTTTTTTTGCTTATCCTCATATTTTTTTATATCATCCGAATATTGCAAGGTCAGACCGATATCATCAAGACCTTCGCTCAATCGTTTTTTTCTAAAAGCATCAACTTCAAATGAAATAGCAGAATCATCAACCGAATTCGTGATTGTTTGTTTTTCCAAATTCACGTTTAATGAAAACCCTTCATTTTGATCAACTTGTTCAAACAACGTATCAATATTATTGATATCCAATATGATTGGTAAAATTCCATTTTTAAAACAATTATTAAAAAAAATATCCGCATAACTTGGAGCGATAATAACTTTAAAACCATAATCCAGTAATGCCCACGGAGCATGCTCTCGACTTGAACCACAACCAAAGTTATCGCGGGCTATTAAAATCTGTGCATTATTATAACGTGCCTGATTTAACACAAAATCTTTATTCAATGGTCGATTACTATTATCTGCATCCGGCTGCCCCTCATCCAGGTAACGCCACTCATCAAATAAATTGGGACCAAAACCACTGCGTTTAATAGATTTTAGAAATTGCTTTGGGATAATTGCATCGGTATCTACGTTTGCACGATCCATCGGTGCGACTATCCCGGTAAATGTTTTAAATTTTTCCATATTTATAATCTCT
>JBGMRJ010000032.1:0-10751 GCA_048061315.1 Gammaproteobacteria bacterium | reverse complement strand
GCTGCGGCAGCGGCCATCGCCGGGCTAACCAAATGCGTTCGGCCACCTTTGCCCTGTCGTCCTTCAAAATTTCGATTTGAGGTCGATGCACAACGCTCACCGACTTCCAATTTATCGGCATTCATTGCTAAACACATCGAACAACCTGGATCGCGCCATTCGAAACCGGCATCAATAAAAATTTTATCCAGCCCTTCTTGCTCAGCTTGCAGCTTCACAAGACCACTACCGGGAACAACCATAGCCAGTTTAATATTCTTTGCAACATGCCGACCTTGAGCAACTGCTGCGGCTGCTCGCAAGTCTTCTATCCTGGCATTGGTGCACGAACCAATAAAAATTTTATCCAAAATAATATCGTGTATCGCCGTGTTTGCTGTTAAGTCCATATACTCAAGAGCCTTTTGCATACCTTCACTTTTAATCGCATCCTGCTCCTGTTGCGGATTAGGTACCTTGCCATTAATATCAACGACCATTTCAGGTGAGGTGCCCCAGGTTACTTGCGGTTGAATATCTTTTGCATCAAGTTCAACGATGGCATCAAATTTTGAATCGGTATCACTGTGCAAGGTATTCCAGTCTGTTACTGCTTGCTCCCAATTAATTGTTGGCGCAAATGGACGCCCTTTAACGTAATCGATTGTTTTTTGATCCACTGCTACCATTCCAGCTCCGGCACCTGCTTCTATAGCCATATTACACAGACTCATCCGTCCTTCTATCGACAATGCCGTAATTGCATCACCGGCAAATTCAATCGCGTAACCAGTACCACCGGCTGTTCCAATTTTACCAATAATCGCCAGAATTATATCCTTACCGGTAACAAACGCATTCGCTACACCATTCACTTTAATCTGCATTGATTTGGATTTTTTCAAAACCAGACACTGAGTTGCCAGTACGTGTTCAACTTCCGATGTCCCTATCCCAAAAGCCAATGCACCAAGTGCACCATGAGTAGAGGTATGTGAATCGCCACAAACAATTGTCATACCCGGCAGCGTTGCTCCCTGCTCCGGTCCTATGACATGTACAATCCCCTGACGAGGATCATTCATAGTAAACTCGGTAATCGAAAATTCTTCGCAATTTTTATCCAGAGTTTCAACTTGAAGTCTGGCCACCGGATCCTGAATGCCTTTATCGCGATCAGTCGTTGGTACATTATGATCAGGAGTTGCAAGATTCGCATTCTGACGCCACAACGAACGACCCGCCATTCTTAACCCCTCGAAAGCCTGTGGTGATGTAACTTCATGGACTAGATGACGATCAATATAAATTAATGCAGTATTATCACCATTATCTCGAACCACGTGCATATCCCACAATTTGTCATACAAGGTTTTAGCTGTCATTGTTTCGTCCTCAATTTCTCTCTTTAATCGAACACCTATCTTGAGTTAGATACTAATACTAATCTTACCATTACTCAAATTCATATTTTTCATGTAATATATGAATATTAGTTATATATTAATTTATACAATTTAGGTGTCATTATGGATATTGCCAATCTTCAAGCATTTGTTGCCGTTGCTAAATATGGTTCATTTTCTGTTGCTTCCGAAAATTTGTATTTAACACAGCCAGCAATTAGTAAACGAATTTCAAGTTTGGAGTCAGAGTTAAATGCCCGACTCTTTGACCGTATTAATCGAAAAACATCACTCACCGAAGCGGGTATAGCCCTGTTACCCCGTGCTCATCAATTAATTCTGGATGTAGAAGATTGCAAACGCGCAGTCACCAACCTCTCTAGCAAGGTTAGCGGGACATTATCCATCGGTACCAGCCATCACATTGGTTTGCATCGCTTACCACCAGTATTAAATCAATTTACCAGCAATTTCCCCGGAGTTGATTTGGATTTGCAATTCATGGATTCTGAAGCCGCCTGTCGTGAAATAGTACAGGGAAATCTGGAAATGGCCCTGGTGACTTTGCCACTGACACCCATTAAAGACATTCATACCAAACTGATCTGGCCAGATCCTTTATCGGTTATTGTTGATAAAAATCATCCTCTGCTTAATTTAAAAGCAGTTTCACTAAAACAATTGGCTGAACATAATGCCGTGTTACCATCACAAGGAACTTTTACCCGTGGAATTATTGAGCACGTAATGGAACAACACGATATTCAGTTAAAAGTTAGATTAACAACCAATTACCTCGAAACAATTAATATGCTAGTCAGTGTCGGATTTGGCTGGAGCATCTTGCCTGATAAAATGCTCTCACAGGATATAAAGGCCATTAATGTCAAAGGCCTCAATATATCAAGAGAGCTTGGAATTGTATGGCATTCTAAAAGAACATTATCAAATGCAGCAACCTCAATGCACCAAATTTTACAAAATCAGCTTATTCGGTAAACAAACTGTTAAAAAATATCGTTTTCACTTTTTCTTTGCGGTACACTAAGCAAATGGAAGTAATTAAAACATTAAGTCCCGGTGTAAATGGGACAAAAAGATACGTTAAACTCTACGGCGATAAACTTGTTTGTGTACGCTACCGCATAGAAAAAGCGACCGGTGACCGATTTACAACAATAGAATTAATCGTTGATGAAAGTTTAGCAAATGACCCGACTCAATCTCAGGAGTTAGACGCTTCTACTTTGAAGTTTCTACAAGAACGATTTAGCAAGAAAACAGATAAGTAAGATCTATCAATCTAGTTTTTTAATATTGCAAATAAATCGTGTTCGCTAGCGTCTGTAATTTTTACCGTTAAAAGATCTCCTGGTTTGACAGCGGCTGTATTTTCAATCTGGGCTTGTTTGTAATCAATCAATACCAGGCCATCAATTTCTGGCGCATCTGCAACACTTCGAGCTGTTATTCTATCAATTGTAACCTCATCAACGATAACAGTTTGTGTGCTCGCTATTTTGGCGTGTAATTTAGCACTACTAATCTCAGCTTGCAGTGACATAAATCGTTCTAGTCGCTCATTCTTGAGCACTTCGGGAACGGCTCCTTCAAGCTCATTAGCCTTAGCACCATCAACTGCAGAATAAGTAAAACATCCAACCCGATCCAATTGTGCTATTTTTAAAAACTCCAACAGTTGCTCAAAGTCTTGTTCGGTTTCTCCCGGAAAGCCGACTATAAAAGTACTGCGTAAATTGATATCGGGACAAATTGATCGCCATTTTTCAATTCTTTCCAAGGTATTTTCACTACTTGCAGGCCTTTTCATTGCTTTTAAAATTGATGTACTTGCATGTTGAAATGGTATATCCAGATACGGTAACACTTTACCTTCAGCCATTAAGGGTATAATTTTATCGACATGAGGATAAGGATAAACATAATGTAATCTTACCCATATTCCAAACTGCGCTAATGCCTGAACTAAGTCAAACATTGATGTTTTTAAAGCCTGGCCTTTCCAAAAATCCGGTTTATATTTTACATCAACACCATAAGCACTCGTGTCCTGAGAAATAACCAGTAATTCTTTTACCCCGGCTTTTGCCAGATTTTCTGCTTCAGTTAAAACATCGGATATTGATCTACTAACTAAATCACCCCGTAATGACGGGATAATACAAAAACTACAACGATGATTACAACCCTCGGAAATTTTTAAATACGCATAATGGTTTGGAGTTAATTTTATTCCCTGTGGTGGAATTAAACTAATAAACGGATCACTATTCATAGGTAAATGCAGATGAACCGCTTGCATCACTTCATCTTTTGCGTGTGGTCCGGTAACAGCTAAAACTTGAGGATACTTATCTTTAATAAGCGTTCCTTTAGCGCCTAAACATCCTGTCACTATTACTTTACCATTTTCAGTTAACGCTTCACCAATCGTTTCAATTGATTCTTCTACTGCAGCATCAATAAAACCACAAGTATTAATCACAACAAGATCGGCATCATGATAACTAGGACTAATTTCATAACCTTCTGCACGTAACTGAGTGATTATTTGCTCTGAATCAACCAAAGCTTTCGGGCAGCCTAAACTTATAAATCCTACTTTTTTAATTTCTCTCATATAAACTTTAACTCAATTAAATTAAACTACAACTGTACTGTTACTATCTTTAACATATAGAAATGCGATAACTAAACCCATAAATGCCAGGCCTGCAGCGATGACAAATGTCAGATTGCTACCCAATGTATCCCAACTAATTCCACTGACATAACTACCAAGAGCACCGCCCGCACCAAAACTCAAACTACTGTATAGGGCCTGCCCTTTTCCCTGATGCCTTCCTGGAAAATAGATATGAATTAAGTGAATCGCAGCAACATGATAAATACCAAAAGTCGCGGCATGCATTAATTGAATTAGTACTACAACAAACAATTGGTCTACGAAAATAGACAGTAATACCCATCGTACTACAGCAACAAACAGGCTAAACAATATTAGATGACGTAAACTAAATTTATGAAGTAGACGACTCATGAATATAAATACAATTACTTCGGCAATAACACCAAGAGCCCATAAACTTCCAATACTTGTCATACTATAACCATGCTCAATCATGTAGGGAGTGTAAAACACATAATAGGCACCATGACTGGCCTGCATTAAGAAACAACTTAGTAATAGTCCAGCCACAACAGGTCGTTGTAAAATCTTTTTCAGAGGTTGATGATCCAGGCTCAGATGCCCGGCAGCAGACTCCGGAACTAATAAACTCATCACCCAAATACTAACAAATAAAATTATTAGTGTGTATGGAACAATGACAACACTCCATTGTTCAATCGAAAGACCTAATAGCCAGACAGCAACTATAAACCCTATACTACCCCATAACCGAATATTGCTGTATTGATTAACACGACTGCCCAAATAAGAAAATGTTGTTGCTTCAAATTGTGGTAACGTTGCATTCCAGAAAAAACTGTATAGCAACATAACTACTGCAATCCACCAATAGGAAGAGACGAATAAAATAGCTGTAAATGCAATTATTGCGCATAAAGAACCCAATCTGACGATGGCCATTCGTTTACCAGTATGATCGGCTATCCAGCCCCAAACATTTGGCGAAACTATTTTGGTTAGCATTAAAATTGCAACTAGCTCACCAATATCACGTGCATTGAAATCCAGTGAAAATAAGTAAGCACTCCAATAAGGTAACATTGCACCCAGGCTTGCAAAATAAAAAAAATAAAAACCGGACAAGCGCCAATACGGCACAACATTATTTGATGTATTCACAGATATTATTTAGGATTTACCTGCAGGGACAACAGGTGTCTCGGATGTAACATCCATATTTTGGCCTCTATGCCGTAGCATATGATCCATTATTGTAATTGCCAACATTGCTTCTGCGATAGGAGTCGCACGAATGCCAACACAGGGATCATGACGCCCTTTTGTGACTACTTCGATTGCCTGACCTTGTTTGTTTATACTTTTTCCCGGTAATCGAAGACTTGAAGTAGGCTTGAGAGCAATGCTCACGGTAATATCCTGGCCAGATGAAATTCCACCTAAAATGCCACCTGCGTGGTTACTTAAAAAACCGTCTGGTGTTATCTCATCCCGGTGCTCGGTTCCTTTTTGTGTAACGCAATCAAATCCTGCACCGATCTCAACGCCCTTAACAGCATTAATACACATCATGGAATGTGCAATTTCAGAATCAAGACGATCGAAAATGGGTTCACCTAAACCGGGAGGCACGCCTTTTGCAACAACATTAATTCTTGCGCCGATAGAATTTCCTTCTTTTCGTAACGCATCCATATAGGACTCTAATTCGGTAATTTTACTTTTATCCGGAAAGAAAAAGGCATTTTTCTCTACCTCTTCCCAGTCAAAATTATCAAATGTTATAGGCCCCAATTGAGCCATGTAACCTTTTATAGTGATATTGTACCTATTGAATAAGTATTTTTTTGCAACTGCTCCAGCGGCAACCCGCATAGCAGTTTCCCGTGCGGATGAACGACCACCGCCACGATAATCACGAATACCAAATTTTTGTTGATACGTATAATCCGCATGTCCCGGTCGAAATGTATTTTTGATGTCAGAATAATCTTTTGAACGTTGATCGACATTCTCAATCATTAACGCTATTGGTGCCCCGGTCGTTATACCTTCAAATACGCCCGACAAAATTTTAACCGCATCGGGTTCTCGCCGTTGAGTGGTGTGTCGGTTTTTTCCGGGACGACGACGCTCGAGATCAGCCTGAAGATCATCTTCACACAGCTCAAGACCGGGAGGACAACCATCAATAATACAGCCAATTGCTATTCCATGACTTTCGCCAAAACTTGTGACACTGAACAATTTACCAATTGAATTTCCTGACATAATATAGTGTTTTTCTGTTTTCGAATTGTTAGTTTGTAAGCTAAAATAAATACACATTAAAGGTAAATAAATAAATCTATAAAGTGATGAATCAACTTAAGTCAATATTCCATCGGGTCGATACTATTATAATGATATTATGAATTAATATTCAGGTATTTAAGCAATATCGCATCACGTCTATAACAAGTCTTTGATTTTAAAGCGTGTTTAGAAAAATTACAACCAGGGTTTAGTTAAATTGGCACTACAAATTAATAAAATTATAATAACCCACAGCATTGCTTTTACTGTCATTCTGATTTTAATGGCGATTTTAACCAATACTGCATTAACTCGAATGCAACGTGAAATCAATAACATTGATGTCATTGTAAATAATAATAATTTAAAAACACAACTCGTAAACCGAATGCGCACGGCTGCGCGAGATCGCACAGTTGCTCTAATGCATATGGTGATTGAAACAGATGCTTTTATTCGTGAAGACGCCTTTGTAGAATTCAATCAAAATGGTGGGCTCTTTAGTGCAGCTCGCAGTAAATTAATGACAATGAATTTAAGTGACAGCGAGCTAAAACTATTAAACGAACAAGCTAAATTAACAACAAAAAATGTGGTTCCGCTACAACGTGCAATAACCGAACTTGCAATTATGGAAGATATGGAGAAGGCGCATGATTTATTACTTCATCAGGCTATCCCAAAGCAAAATGAAGTGTTTGATATATTAACAAAACTTCAAACAATTCTAGAACACTCAGATGATAAATTTGTAAAAGAAGCCAAACTCGGTTTTATTACAACTCGAAAACAAATTTTGTCTCTTGCCCTATCTATCATTATTATTACTTTATTTGTAGCTATTATTTTAATTCGTCGCACAATTATTTCTGAGGACAACTTAAATAAAGAAAAAGAACGCGCTATTGTCACACTCCACTCAATAGGTGACGGTGTTATTACAACAGACATAAATGGCAATATCGAATCACTAAATAGCGTTGCGGAAAATTTAACGGGCTGGCAACTATCTAGTTCAAAAAATATGCCCATTCAACAAGTTTGTCGATTTATGAGAGATAATGATCATACGCAAATTGAAAACCCGGTAATTCAATCACTCAGAAAATCAGAAATAATTTTATCAAACTCACACAGTTTATTAATGCGTGACGATGGTAATGAGTTTGCGATTGAATATACTGCTTCGCCTATCTATGACAAAAATAATCGAATTACGGGTTCTGTTCTGGTATTTCGAGATGTTACAGAAATGCGCGCATTATCGAATCAACTAAACTATCAAGCAACACATGATTCTTTAACAAGTTTAATTAACCGACGAGAATTTGAAAAACGACTTGAACAAGCTATTAACACTGCAATTAATGATGATGAACAGCATATTTTATGTTATCTGGATTTAGATCAATTTAAGGTGGTTAATGATACTTGCGGGCATATTGCTGGCGATGAATTATTAAAATTAATTGCTGTAACCCTTCGTAATGCAATAAGAGAAAGTGATTTAATTGCACGTCTTGGTGGAGATGAATTTGGTATTTTATTAAAAAATTGCAGTCTAGATAAAGCTAAAATCATTATCAACAAAACCAAGGATGCCATTAATGATATACGTTTTGTATGGGATGATAAATCATTCAATATTGGCCTTAGTGTTGGAATAGTTAGAATCAATAAACACAGTGGTAACTTGTATCATATATTAAGCGCAGCTGATACCTCTTGTTATGTTGCAAAAGATGAAGGGAGAAACCGATTTCATGTTTATGAATACAATGATGACACATTAATAAAACGACAAGGTGAAATGCAATGGGTGCATAGAATTAACCACGCTCTGGAAAATGACAAGTTTATACTGTATTTTCAAACGATAGAATCACTAAACAACGAAAATAACTTATCACACATCGAAATATTAATTCGAATGATTAATGATGATGGTAAAATAATACCCCCTATGGCATTTATTCCTGCCGCAGAACGTTATGATTTAATGACATCAATTGATCGTTGGGTTGTATCCAATACATTAAAACAATTCAAAACAGCAAATAAAGAACGCATTGGTATTATAGCAATTAATATATCAGCTCAGTCCTTAAGTGATGATGATTTTCTTGATTTTATTACAACGGAAATCAAGCGGAATAATATTTCTCCTAATCAACTCTGTTTCGAAATAACTGAAACTGCTGCGATTATTAACCTGGCAAGAGCAATGGCTTTCATTTCATCATTAAAAAATATTGGTTGTAAGTTTGCCTTAGATGACTTCGGCAGTGGCTTAAGCTCATTTGCTTATTTGAAAAATTTACCAGTAGATTATTTAAAAATAGATGGTGGTTTTATTCGAGACATAGAGGATGACCCAATGGATTTAGCATTTGTTGAATCCATAAATCAAATTGGTCATGTTATGGGAATTCAAACTATAGCGGAGTTCGTAGAGAATGAACAAATCTTAAGCTTGTTAAAACAAATTGGAATCGATTATGTTCAAGGATATAGCTTAAGCCAACCTAGCCCTCTAAATAAATTTATAGAAAAAATTTCACACAAAGAAAAGACCAATCTAACTAACTAGTTTTGTTCTAGTCCCTTACGATGAGTATCATTAATACGAAAAAATAATGTTTTAAAAGGCAACATTAAATTATTTTGAGCATGTACTATTGTCATCAACGGTAGATCTTCATCATTAAATTTATACTCCCCCGATTTCAAATCGAGCAATAATTTATTAACTTCACTTTCAAGCTCATTGACAAATTTAAGTGCTTCACCCATGTCTTCCATGTCATATTCTGCAGCCATTTTTAAATCAATGACATCATCAAGGGCTGATTGAACAAGATAGATGTATGCTTCAATTGTAATTGGTCGTTTCATAAAAAACTCATATTTTAAATTAATTTAACGCTATAAACTTAGTAATGCTAAAGTCTAACATTATTAATTCGATAATTGACGAAATAAGTGATGATATTTTCGAACTTGTTCAGACTCAAGCAAAAATACACCTTTACCACCATATTCAAACTCTAACCAAGTAAAAGGAACTTCGGGAAATAATTGTTGTAAAGCATCTGAACTATTACCAACTTCAATGATAATAATGCCATCATCCTTTAAATAGACTCCAGCATCACGTAACATCGGAATAACGATATCAAGCCCATTTACCCCTGCCGCTAAACCTAATTCAGGTTCGGCTAAAAATTCATCCTGTAGAATTGACATATCATGTTCATCAACATAGGGCGGATTACTGACAATAACATCATACTGGAATGGCTCAATTTGTTTAAATACATCTGACTGTACTAACGTAACCCGATTAAATAATTCATAATTATCAATATTGATTTTTGCCACGTCTAAAGCATCTACCGATAAATCACTGGCGTGAACTTGTACCTCTGGCATCGTCAAAGCTGTTGCAATGGCGATACAACCACTCCCAGTGCAGAGATCGAGCACGGTTTTAGTATTCCCCCACCTAGCCCAGGGTGAAAATTTATCATCAATTAATTCTGCAATTGGCGACCGGGGTACTAAAACGCGCTCATCAACATAAAATTGATAACCAGCAAACCACGCCTCGTTTGTTACATATGCTGCCGGAATTTTTTTAGTTACTCTATCGTGAAACAGTGATGCAATTTTATTTTTTTGTACATCGGTTAAAATAGCATTAATTTCAGGTTCTGGAATAACGGGGGAAAAGCCCAAGGCGAAACTTACAAGATAGGCTGCTTCATCTATTGCTGTTGCTGTTCCATGTCCAAAAAATAAATTTTCAGTTAAAAAATAATCTGCTCCTGATTCAATTATTGTTCGAACTGAGTCAAAATTTAATTTCTTATATAACTTCAAATCTTTAACCGACATTACAGCTTAAAGGATACTTTTGTTGAGTTTGTTGAATTATTGCGTTCAATCATTGGCCAATCTAATAAACCCAGGCATGCGGGTATTGCAGGAAATACCGCATTCAGACAATCAGCAATTGCAGATGGTTTTCCAGGTAAATTAACAATTAGCGTCCGATTTCGTATCCCTGCTGTTTGTCTTGATAATATTGCAGTTGGAACAATTTTTAATGATTCAGCTCGCATTAACTCACCAAAACCTGGCATTAACTTATCACACACAGCAACGGTTGCCTCTGGAGTAACATCGCGTAATGCCGGACCGGTACCACCGGTAGTAATAATTAAACAACATTTTTCAATATCACTCATTCGTATCAATTCATTCTCAATTAGCGCTTTATCATCTGAAATAATTTTAGTTGTTGCTGACCACTGTGAACTAATATTTTCAGTTAGCCATTGACGCATAGCCGGACCACCCAGATCTTCATATTCACCCCGACTAGCGCGATCTGATAT
>JBGMRJ010000031.1:11503-27283 GCA_048061315.1 Gammaproteobacteria bacterium | reverse complement strand
ATTACAAAGTCGGTTAGATTACTGGCAACAATGGGCACGATAATAGCAGTGACTAATGATGCTATCATTGAATGCACAAAACCTTGAACTGCAGAAGCAGAACCCCGGTTATGGGGGAAGCAATCTAATGCTAAAACAGATAAAGCTGGCATTTGTATTGCAATTCCAAATGCATAAAGAGCTAACGGAGCCACTACTGAAAATTCAGTTACCTCCAGCCAATGCAGTTGTACAATATTAAATACACTCGCAGTTAACATCACTATCATTGCTATAGACACTATTTTTTTCGCACTTAAGTGGTGTGATAATTTTCCGGATACAAATGCACCGAGTACAATTCCAGTGGTCATTGGAACAAACAGGTATGAAAAACTACTGCTGTCGAGATTTAAAATATCGAAGATAATTGCTGGGGAACCTGTAACATATAAAAACAATCCACCAAAACTAATTCCAAGAGTAAAAATAATAGCTTGAAAGCGGATATTTTTTACTGTTTTGAAATAGACTTTAAAAACTGCTACAGGATGAAATGAAGTTTTATCCTCATGCTTTAATGTTTCCGGTAATATGATTTTTGTTAATACACTGATCACAATTCCGTATGCTGCTAAAAAATAAAAGATACTCTGCCAGCCAAATATATCATGCAGATAACCACCAATGATTGGTGCGATTGCTGGTGCTACAGCAAACACCATCATGATATACGCCATGACTCGATGCGCTTGTTCACTACTAAATGTATCACGAACGATAGCACGGCCAACTATCATGCCACCACTGGCGGCGATGCCTTGCAACATTCTAAAAAATAGAAAACCGCTAAAGTCGGGCGATAAGGCACAGCCAATTGATGCAATAATATAAAGTGTTAATGTAGCATAGATCACAATTTTACGACCAATGCTATCGGATAATGCTCCCCACACTAACGTTGAAAAAGCCGATGCGAAAATATAAATTGCAATGCTTTGCGACATTAACACTCTATTCACATGATAATAAGCTTCAATACTCGGGAATGAGGGCAGGTAGGTGTCAATCGTAAACGGGCCCACCATGGTTAATAACGCTAGCGTTATGATAAGCCAAAAGGTATTTGGGATTTTATGTGAATTTATAGTGTTCAATTAATACTCGCTAAATCGAAATTATACGGCTATATTAATAAATCCACGATGAAACAAAGTAACACCTTGTATCTGATAGATTTATTATTATTTCATGCTTGCAATCCTTCAGATTAACCATATAGTAATACCATAATAATTAAGTAAAGGGGCGTGTCATGTTAGGTTTTTCAACATCAGAAATTTTTGTCTTAATTTTCGTTCTATTTGTGATTGTTTTAATCGTTAAAGGGGTACTCTCGGTTAGTCAGGGAATGGAATACACCATAGAACGTTTTGGACGATACACGCATACTTTAGCACCTGGGTTACATTTTATCATACCCGTAGTCGACAAAATCGGCGCGAAGTTAAATATGATGGAGCGGGTAATGGACGTGCCATCTCAAGAAGTTATCACTAAAGATAATGCCATGGTGCGGGTCGACGGTGTGGTATTTTTTCAAATTTTGGATGCAGCAAAAGCGGCTTATGAAGTAAATCAGTTAGAACGCGCGATATTAAATTTAACCATGACCAATATCAGAACGGTAATGGGCTCGATGGATTTAGATGCATTGTTATCTCAACGTGACACCATTAATGCGCAATTATTAAATGTGGTTGATGATGCCACTACGCCCTGGGGTGTTAAAGTTACCCGTATTGAAATAAAAGACATCACACCGCCACGCGATTTGGTTGAGTCAATGGCCAATCAAATGAAGGCTGAACGGGATAAGCGTGCCTCTATTTTGGAAGCCGAAGGCGATAAACGTGCTGCTATATTAAAAGCAGAAGGTAGCCGAGCAGCTGATATTCTGGCTGCAGAAGGTGAAAAACAGGCTGTTATTCTCGATGCCGAAGCCAGAAAAGAAGCGGCTTTTCGTGATGCCGAAGCACGTGAACGTGAAGCAGAAGCAGAAGCAAAAGCAACTGCGGTGGTGTCTGAGGCCATTCAATCGGGCGATGTTAATGCCATTAACTATTTTGTGGCGCTGCGCTATACCGAAGCATTAGAAAAAATTGCCAGTGCGCCAAATGAAAAATTAGTGTTGATGCCATTGGAAGCCAGTAGCGTTATTGGTGCTATTGCGGGTATCGGTGAATTAGCTAAGACGGCTTTTGATAAGAATAAATCCGGGAGTACGAGTTAATGAGTCTTGAAACACTGGTATATTGGAACTGGTGGATTCTTGGTATCGGGCTGATTATTCTTGAAATTTTTGCACCCGGAGCCATTTTCATGTGGATGGGAATTGCGGCAGGTATCGTTGGTTTTATTCTAATGCTATTTCCGGACATAACCTGGCAGGTTCAGTTTATTATATTTTCAGTGTTCTCGGTGGCAAGTATCGTTGCCTGGCATTCATACTTAAAGAAAAATCCAACAAAGACAGATCAACCCACATTGAATCGACGTGGGCAACAATACGTTGGTCGTACATTTACACTTGAAGAAGCCATTGTTAATAATGTTGGTAAAATCAAGGTAGATGACTCAATCTGGAAGGTCGAAGGTGAAAACTGTGATGCCGGAGCCCAGATAAAAGTCGTTGATGTAGATGGTGTTGTTTTAAAGGTTGAATCTGCATAAGCCGTTACCGTGTTTTTCATTATTAAGTCGCTATACTTATAACACCTTCATGCTACGAACATAGGAAAAGTGCTCATGGCAACTTCAAACGTAAAAACCATATCAGCAAAACAAGCACATCAGATTATACTCGATAATCCGAAAGCATTAATGATCGATGTGCGTTCCCACATGGAATTTTTATTCATAGGTCATCCCACCGGGGCAATTAATATCGCCTGGATAGATGAACCCGACTGGATCATCAACCCGCGTTTTGTTGCTGAAATAAGGCAAACAATATTAGGTGGTATGTCGCATATCGATAGTATTGAAAGTGCACCATTGATTTTAATATGCCGTAGTGGCAAACGATCATTGGAAGCCGGTGAGTTATTAGTAAAAGAAGGTTTTCATAATATTTACAATGTTGATGAAGGTTTTGAAGGCGAGTTGAATGATGAGCATAAGCGCAGTTCACTCGCGGGATGGCGCTACGACAAACTCCCCTGGGAGCAATGTTAAAAGCCAATATTACTTAACCAGCTTTGATTAGGATATTTTGAATAAACTAGTAACGATAGACTCAATGGGAGTATTAGCGTTTGGATAATTAATAATATTAAAAAAGTTACTGCACAATATGGTGTACAGTAACTAATGTCGGAGAATGTTATTTTTTTATCGTTTCTATATTTAAAATAATTTCAACTTCATTCCATAATCACTGCGGTCAATAGTTGATGCGAACAGTCCTAATACTGTAAGAATTTTTTGCTTGTGTGAATTAGCCATAATGTATTCCTGATTTAGATTAATTTAGTGTTTAGGGGAACTCATCGAGTTGAACATATAGCGGTAAATTTTCCAGTCTTTATTTATTCGTTTTAAAACAAATAATTCACGTGTGTGGTTTTTTATCGTTAAATTCTTTTTGATGAGTTTAATTTGACCATCAGAAACGGTTCGAACAATAGCAATATCACCATGACGTTCAATTTCATCAATATTAAAACCAATATCCAAATCAAGATCTTCAAATACATGTTGATAGGCGAGCTTCACTTGAGCCTGTCCGACAGTCGTTGGTTTTTCAGAAGGCATAAAAACACCATCTTTGGCGTAAAGACTCAAAACTTTATCAACATCACTGGCATTTAAAGCACGTTCATAGGATTTTAGCAGTGCTTTAATATCGGTTTTGCATTGTTGATCACTACCGGCTGTCGCAATTGATTGAGATCCCAGTGATAGTAGTAATATCGTTATTAGTGTCGTTACTGATTTTTGTAGGTAATGAATATTCATTGTCTTTCTCCTGAATGATTAATTGATAGTTGCTAAATCATACACAATTTCCTAATATGGGATTAGATACGATTATTGGGAGATACTATTCCATATATGGGAATTATATGATTTCACCAGACTTAAATGCGATGGCATTATTTGTACGAGTTATTGATTTTAAAAGCTTTTCTGAGGCTTCCAAACGATTAGCGATACCGTTATCGACTGTTAGCCGAAAGGTCAGCGAGTTGGAAAAATTTTTGGGCGTTCGGTTAATTGAACGCTCAACACGGCATTTACGCCTAACTGATTTAGGACAGGAATATTATCAATACTGTCGGCGTGGCTTAGAGGAATTTGAGACTGGAGCACTGATCATTAATAACCGACAAAGCGAAGTTTCAGGTACGTTGCGCATTTCAATTCCACCCAATATAACCGATGTTTTGGTCACGCCAATTGTATGTTCATTTCAAAATTCGTATCCGAAAACGTCAGTGAAGATATTGGTGACGGAACGGAATGTCGATCTTATCGAAGATGGTGTTGATATCGCATTACGGGTAGGTGAGCTTAAAGACAGTAGTTTGGTTGCCCGTCGTTTATTTTCTTATCGTCATATTTTGGTTGCATCCCCTACATACCTTGAACAGTGTGATAACCCGCACCATCCTAATGATTTAATCGAGCAACAGCATCGGCTTATTTCATTTAGCGGTTGGCAGGGTCAGATCCTCTGGGAATTTGAAAGTGATCAACAACAGCATAAAATTGCAATTGAAAGTACGTTATCAATAAATGAAATGACGGGAGTTCAATATGCAGCAGAGGCTGGATTGGGAATTGCAGAAATTCCTGCCATTATATGTGCTAAGGCACTGCAAGAGGGTATATTGGTTGAAGTGATGCCAAACTGGCGTTTTAAGCCGACAATTTTATCAGTAATTTATCCAAGTAAGCGTAATACCTCTAGACTGGTTAAATTATTTATGGATAACTGTTTTGACTATATCGAAAAATATAAAATATTTACTGGTTTTTAATTTCAATCGTATTCACTTTTTTAACAATTTTAATGACTTCAAATTGTTATTCATAAAAATTAATTTGAAAGTTGAAATTGCATATAACCGATTTTACATTTCCTAGCTGAGTACATTGCTTTATCGGCCATGTCGACTAATATGCTGCATTCCTTGGAATGTTGAGGATAACTCGAGAATCCAATACTGGCTGTAACACCAATTTTATCGCCATTAAATTCACAAATCTCATTTACAAGATTGTTATATAAATTTTTAGCAATTTTTTCAATTGAAGCAATTTTTTGAACATTTTCGACCAGCACCAGGAATTCATCTCCACCCATTCTACATGCACTATCACATTTTCGAATGGTAGATTTAATACATTTTGCAGCTGTTAAAAGGTACTGATCTCCTGCTTGATGCCCATATTTATCATTAATTTTTTTAAAATTATTCAGGTCAATATACAAAATACCAACAAGATCGCCTTTACGATTCGCAAGCTCGATAGCATGTTCTATACGATCCATTATTAAAGATCTATTCAGTAAGTCTGTAAGTGCATCATGTGTTGCAATATGATTTAGGTGTTTTTCATATCGATATCGTTGTACTTCAGCTGCAACACGTAGACTTATAAGTGTCATCACTATTTCATTATTAGTATTTTTGATCATTTCCGAACAATTCATAACGCATATATGCCCCATTGAATTGCCATTACCATCATAAAATGGCACGGCCAAATAACTTTCTACGTCAAGTTCAACGAGAAAATTGTCATTTGGAAATTTTTCGCATACAGTTTTGGGATAAAATGAAACAGGCTCTTTAGTGGCATTCTCACACGGTGTATCGATTACACAGTATTCAGGTGTTGGACCGTGTTTGTGTCCCATCCAGAATGACAGTACTTTAGCGTAATCTTTTTTATCCAGTAACTCACTAATAAAACAATATTTTACATTAAAAGCAATGGCAAGCTCTTTTGTGAGAAGATCAAAAAATGATTCAGATCCAGAAGCTGCAATTCGACTCACAAAATTCTGTAGTTTATTATCGAACATGTTGCCAGTAATATTGGTTTCTTTAATATTCATTCGATCAACGTCATATATTTGCTGTAGATATTATATCAGGGTGAATAGTAAACTATATTAACAAAGTACTATAGCATACTATAAATATGGACAAAATTTACACGATTGTTTTTATATTTAAGGTGATAATTGATATTTTTTCCAGTATAGAATCAGTAATAAATACGAATTACCACTAGATAATTGTATACCATAATTTTTGATGCAGTTTCTGTTAAGTTCTGGAGTTGTAAAAGTTTGTTTCCTGCGCCTAATACGGCCTTTTCGTTGGTAATTCATACAGTTATTTCAGAGTGAAAAATACCCGTTTATCGAGGCTCATGCTAGAATAGGGGTTAGATATATATAGGTATAGATAAGCATGTCCGAAACACATTCCAGATTATTTAGTGATCTCTTAAAACAACGAATTCTCGTGCTTGATGGCGCAATGGGTACCATGATTCAAAGTTATGAGCTAGACGAAGCCGGTTATCGTGGTGACCGATTTGCGGACTGGAATAGTGATTTAAAGGGAAACAATGAATTATTAAATTTAACTCACCCTGAAATTATTAAAGCCATTCACCTGGCGTACCTGGATGCTGATTGCGATATAGTTGAAACCAATACCTTTAATGCTAATTATTATGGTTTATCGGATTACAACATGCAGGACTTTGCTTTTGAAATAAATGTTGAAGCAGCAAAAATTGCAACACAAGCTTGCGCTGAGCGATCTACCGATGACAAGCCACGCTTTGTTGCCGGTGTTTTAGGGCCAATGCCGGTGACTGCATCAATGTCGAAAGATGTTAATGATCCTGGTGCACGTGATGTCACATTTGATGATCTCCATAAAGCCTACACAGATTCACTAGGTGGATTGATCGAAGGTGGTATCGATTTTATTTTAGTAGAAACTATTTTTGATACGCTTAATGCCAAAGCCGCATTGTTTGCAATAGAAGGCTATTTTGAACAACATAATGTTGAATACCCGGTAATGATTTCCGGCACTATCACCGATGCCAGTGGCCGAATTTTAACAGGACAAACACCCGAAGCATTTTACAATTCACTGCGTCATATAAAACCAATCAGTTTTGGTTTTAACTGTGCACTCGGCGCTGAAGAATTGCGACCACATGTTGATGAACTCTCAAAAATTGCAGATTGTTATATTAATGTTCATCCCAATGCCGGTTTACCCAATGCCTTTGGTGGTTTTGATGAAACCCCTGAAATGCTCGCTAAAGAATTGGGCGACTGGGCCAAGAGTGGTTATCTCAATGTTGTTGGTGGCTGCTGTGGAACAACACCGGCACACATAAAAGCCGTTGCTGATGAAGTGGCAAAATACCCACCACGAAAAATTCCTGAGCAAAAAACAGAATGTCGATTAAGCGGTTTGGAAGCCTTTAATATCAATGCTGATTCTTTATTTGTGAATGTCGGTGAGCGTACCAACGTGACCGGATCGGCAAAATTCAAACGTTTAATCTTAGAAGAAGAATACGATGAAGCCTTAAGCGTTGCGCGTGAGCAAGTTGAAAACGGTGCACAAATCATTGATATCAACATGGATGAAGGCATGCTCGATGGTGAACAGGCAATGACCAAGTTTTTAAATTTAATCGCCAGTGAGCCTGATATTGCGCGTGTGCCAGTGATGATCGATTCATCAAAATGGTCAATTATTGAAGCTGGCCTAAAATGCATTCAGGGTAAGGGCATTGTTAACTCCATTAGCTTGAAAGAAGGTGAAGAAAATTTTATTAAACATGCCAAATTATGCCGTCGTTATGGTGCGGCGATTATTGTTATGGCGTTTGATGAAACCGGACAGGCCGATACCAAACAACGAAAAATTGAAATATGTACTCGTGCTTATAAAATTTTAACCGAGCTTGTTGATTATCCACCGGAAGACATTATTTTTGATCCTAATATATTCGCTATAGCAACGGGTATTGAAGAGCACAATAATTACGGTGTCGATTTTATTGAAGCAACGCAGGAAATTAAAAATACACTACCACACGCTATGATCAGTGGTGGTGTATCGAATGTGTCGTTCTCGTTCAGGGGTAACAATCCATTACGCGAAGCGATACATGCAGTCTTTTTATACCATGCAATACAAGCTGGAATGGATATGGGTATCGTAAATGCCGGGCAACTCGCTGTTTATGATGATTTGCCTGACGAGTTACGTGAATGTGTTGAAGACGTAGTGTTAAATAGACGCGCAGACAGTACCGAACGACTGCTTGATATTGCCGATCAATACCGTGGCGATGGTACTGGTGGCAAAAAAGAAGAAACACTAGAATGGCGGGAATTACCGGTAGTAAAACGAATTGAACACGCCATGGTTAAAGGTGTCGATACCTTTATTATTGAAGATACGGAACAAGCCCGATTGCAGTTTGATCAACCCATTGAAGTAATCGAAGGGCCACTAATGGATGGTATGAATGTGGTAGGTGATTTATTTGGTGATGGTAAAATGTTTTTACCTCAAGTCGTTAAATCTGCCCGTGTTATGAAAAAAGCGGTTGCGTATTTATTGCCCTTTATTGAAGACGGTAAAAGTAGTGCAATGAAGTCCAATGGTAAAATTTTAATGGCCACTGTGAAAGGTGATGTGCACGACATTGGCAAGAATATTGTAGGCGTGGTATTGCAATGCAATAATTTTGAGGTTCTAGACATTGGCGTTATGGTACCGGCGAATAAAATATTGGAAACAGCAAAACAGGAAGGTTGCGATATTATTGGTTTAAGTGGCCTAATAACACCATCACTTGAAGAAATGGTACACATCGCAAAAGAGATGGAGCGATTGGACTTTGAATTACCCTTGCTAATTGGTGGTGCAACGACCTCTAAAGCTCATACAGCAGTTAAAATAGAACAAAACTATCACGGTGCTACCATTCATGTGAAAGATGCTTCGCGTGCAGTAGGCGTTGTCCAAAAGCTGGTTAGTAAGGATGCGAAGGAAAATTACCTGGCAGAAGTGCGTGCCGACTATGAAAAAACGCGAGTCGCGTATGCTGGCCGTCGCGCTAAAATTAACTGGTTAACACTGGAAAATGCTCGTAACAATAAATTTAAAATCGATTGGACTAATAACACACCGTTAATACCAAAGAGAATCGGTCTGCAAATATTTGACGATATGCCGTTGGAATATCTGGTGCCCTATATTGATTGGACGCCATTCTTTCATACCTGGGAACTTAAAATGAGTTATCCCAAAATTTTTGATGATGCAAAAATAGGCGCGGAAGCAAAAAAATTATTTAATGATGCACAGCAAATGCTGCAACAGATAATTTCAGAAAAATGGTTAACGGCACGTGCGGTTACAGGGTTTTTCCCGGCGAATAGCACCGAAACTGATGATATAATTGTTTATCAAGATGAGTCTCGTAATACAGAACGTCTTACATTACATCACCTTCGACAACAAACCATTCGACCACCGGGTAAACCAAATCGTTGTTTATCTGATTTTGTAGCACCTGTTGCTAGTGGCAAAAAGGATTATATTGGTGGCTTTGTTGTTACGGTGGGTATTGGTATAGACGATCATGTCAAACGTTTCGAGCAAGACCATGATGACTACCAGTCGATATTATTAAAAGCATTAGCCGATAGACTGGCCGAGGCTTTTGCCGAGCACATGCATGACCGGGTACGTCATCTTGATTTTTGTGCAGAATCCGGTGACTGGACACCCCGAAATGGTTTAAGTAATAAAGACTTTAATTCCAAAAAATTAATCACCGAAGAGTATCCCGGCATTCGACCGGCTCCCGGTTACCCTGCCTGTCCAGACCATACCGAAAAACCCGAATTGTGGAAGTTACTTGATGCAGAAAAAAATGCCGGTGTCACTTTAACTGAAAGTATGGCCATGTTACCGACGGCATCGGTTAGCGGTTGGTATTTTTCAAACCCGGAATCCAGCTATTTTGGAGTAGGACAAGTCAATCAGGATCAGGTCGAAGATTATGGCAAACGTAAAAACATGAGTTTGAGCGATACCGAACGGTGGCTTGCACCAAATTTAGGTTACGATTCAAAATAATTCACACAATTCCTCTACGAAATTAATTGTAATCGGGTGATTCGACATCTGGTTGCTGTTTGAATTTTACAATAATCATTTGATGTAATTTTTTCACAATTATCAACTTCAATTTATCACTGTTTCACTTTTCCCGTTTAACTACAGTTGTCATGCGGCAATTGAAAATTAATTAAGAGAATTTTAATTGACGTAATACTTTTTTATTTAATCAACTTAAATTGGAGAAATATTATGAAAATTGTGAATAAAGTTAAATATATTGGAGCGATGTTAGTGATGACCTTTATGTTAGGTAATACTGCACACGCAGTTCAACCAACAAGTACATCAGGGTTAATCGGTACCTGGTATAACGTTAATCCTAATACTCGTGGAACAGTTAAAGTTGTCATATTCAGAACTGGAGCAGGTACTATGATAATCCGTACCTATGGTTCTTGTAGTCCTACACCCTGTAATCACGGTAACCGGGTAGCGAAGGTTTACAGTCGTTCTATCAATTCTAACTATGCACGTGGCTTAACAACTCATTATAATTTTGGATTTAAATTTAAAGTAGTCGATGCTCGACGTGATTATGGTACTGATAATGGTACATTCTTACGATTAAATTCATTTAATAAATTTGCAGCTGGTGACGCACGCAAAGATTATTTTGCTTCTGAATTATTCCGCAAATAACAGTTATGGTCTAAACCAGCCACTCAATAATTTATTGAGTGCTGGATTTAGACTTTTAAATTTTTAACCAACTGGAGAAATCATGATTAAAATTAACAAAATTCAAATTATTTTCTCACTATTTATTAGCTTTATATTAGTAGTATATTTAATTACGCCAGAAAATAAAAAACAGGACATCGAAATGTCATCTCAATCGATAGAGATAAATAATATTAATACTAAACATCAAGATGTTGGGGCATTAAAAAAAGAAAATTGTGAAACTCAGGAATCGAATTATCATTGTTCTGATGAGATTACCAATCTTTTAGCAAGCCAGGATACAATTGAAAAAATGTCTGGCTTGAACCTATTGTGGCGGTTTATTGATGAGCATTACACGGATTTAATTATTGAATCTCAATTGCAGCAGCTAAAAACAGATGATAATTTCAAAATAAAGGATTTAGCTATTTTTATCTCAAATAAAATTATCTTCTTGCGTAACCCTGAAATAGCTTCTACCCCTGAAGAAACACTAATATCGAAAATCGAATCAAATGATGTTTATCAGGATATGACAGAATTCAGCACCGAAGCAAATCTAGCTGAAAAAAGTGGTTATCAAGCAAATGAAAATACAAATGCTATATCACTGGATGACAGTGACATAAATGTACGAATGACAGCTCTTGAAAATATTATAGTTCAGCGTAATGATAATGCAGTTGAGTTAGTATCAAAAGCTTTAACCGATTCTGAAAGCGATATTCGTTTAATTGCAGTTGATGGCTTGGGGCAATTCTTAAATGAAGGGTTTGGCGAACCACAGGTCATTGTGAATTCATTACAAAAAAGCCTCGATGATCGAGACACAAAAATCGTTGAGTTGACGCAAGAGTTATTAACTCAACACACTGGTCTTGAGGTAAATCAAAATTTTGAATCTGAATCTGAGTAATTAATCCACGCACTATAGAATATTTCATGTATACCTATATATTTTTATAGTGCATGGATTTATTTAGATTGCGGCTACTTTTTTAGGCTGATAATTTTTGCGGAAAATAGCGTGGATTTATTTTCTCTACATCCATTAATACAAAAACATTCGCAAAACCTGACTCTTCATTCCAGTTTGGTTCGCCACAAACTACGGCACCTTTGTGAATATAGCCTTTTAACAGAGATGGTAAAACTACCTTGTCGGTGTTTGTTCCATTTTCGGTTGACATAGTAACTTTGGGATAAACTCGATTGTTTTTGCTTGAGAAATAGTTTGAGCGTAGATAAGACATTAATGTGTCAATGTCGTGTTCGTTAGAATCCTGAGGAATGTTGGCACAGCCAATTATATAATCAATATTTTTCTGTGATACTAATTTCGCAATTCCTTGTAATATCTTTCGTAAGACCATGGCATTTTGATATTTTTTATCAATATAAATTCTTCCAATTTCAAGAATTTGGCCGGGTAAATCGTGTAAATTGCTAATATCAAATTGAGTCTCGGAATAAAAATATCCGGTATAAGAACTATCTGTGGTGCTCAGTAATCGTGTTGTTGCTACAATACGATTAGTCGCTATCTCTATAACCATGAGATGCTTACTAATGTCATCAAAGCGATCCTTTTTATATTGTCGAGTATTTATAAATTTATCAGTATTTAATTCATCACTTAAAACTTTATTTCGCAATTTGACACAATTAGTGATTGATTTAGAATCACTAACAATTCGTACTGTGAACTTACGTTGAAAATAATTCGAATTAAGTATTGAGTTCTTTATATTTGTGACATTCATTTTTTGCACCGCTATCGTTTAACTAATATCGTTATTTCGACAAATGATAGACTGGTTTTCTTAATGTAAGATTAAGATGTTCAAAAAAATAGTAGAATAGTGGTTTAGTAGCCAAAGGGTAACATTTTTGTAACATAAGGAAAAAAACTAGAAAGATATCAGAAACATATAGTAAATTGATTTATAAGATTATCATCAATTAGGCTGATGTTTAATTAGTTTTAAAAAAATCAGGGTTCTTTATTGCTTAGTTTCAAGGCACTTTTTCATCTAAATTCTGCTGTGAAGACACCTTTTGTTGCATCTTTTGATATAAATACGATGCTCCAAGCAGCATTGCACCAATAATCATAAAGGCAATTATTTTTTGAATTAACGAAAAATCGGCCATGTCGAACATGAGTACTTTTATCGCGGCTCCGGCAAACACGATTACCGATAATTTTAATAAACCTTCAAAGTTTTCTTTTAATGTTAGCATTAACAAAATGGTTGCGTGCAGAACTAGCATTAGTGATAGCACAATTCGCAGTTGCTCCGGAATCCAGTAATATATGGTTGTGGTGTATACTACGATGATAAAGACATTAAATATCCAAAGTTGAGTTAAATAGCCACCGAAGTAGTTCCAGATAATTTCTGATGATTTGGTTTTTTTATGAAGTAAATATCCTAGTAATCCGGCATGTACTAAAAGATAAACTGGGCTCAAAAATGTTTTCTGAGATAATGGATATAATGTGATTATAAAAGTTATAAAACTTAAAATAACTAACAAATTATAACTAAACCCCAAACTGCTATTTTTTGGAACATATTTTGGCCAGATAATGCATAAGCTTGTAAAGTAAATACTACAAAAAACAATCGCCAGTTGTAAATTAGCGGTAATAGAAAATGTAAGAATAAATAAGCTTAGAGGCAAATAGAATATTGCCCACAAGTGCAGTTGGTTATTTCGTCCACCAAAAAATGACCATAACAACTTAGATGCTTTAGTCTGTTTCTGCAGTAAAAATCCAGTTAAAGCTAACTGCATAATTAAATAAAATGAAGACAACATATCGTGCTCGGTGAATGTAGCATAAAGAATCACTAGGGTGATAATGCTCAGAATTAGTAAAATACTGTAACTTAGTTTAAGTGTTGCTTTGGCCGGGATAACTTTGGGCCACGACAGACACAGTAAGGTGAAATAAATACTCGTGATCAGGATACTTAATAAAATACTCAGGGTTGTACCAAAGGTAATAATAAAAATACAGCTTGCTAAATAGTAAACACTCCAATGATGTAACATGACGTAATCAATAATCGTGTCGTAGTAGCTGGGTTGTTTGTCTTCAGCTATCGTGTCAGGCTTTAATGATTGCTGTGAGAATGCTTTCCAGGTAACACTGGTAATGCCAAAAAATACTAAACCGCTTAATATTGCATAAGCTGCCTGTACATCCCATAAATTTATATAGTCTGCCAGATTTGCGATTACCATGAAAATCCAGGCCAAAGCCGTTAAAATATAAAACTCAATTTTTATTGCCCGGTATTTTACCCGGGTAAATAAAAATAATGAAATTAGTGCCGAACCCCATAGTGCTATTGGGAAAAATTCATCAAACGATTTAATGGTTTTCGGTAGAAATAATAATGGAATTAAAACATAAAATATAATTCGAAGTGTTCTGGCAAAGCCAGCGAAACGACTCTTTGGATAAAATCGACTATAAAATTCTGCAATCAACCATAATGTTACAAATGCCTCGACACGAACCACTAGACCAACCCAATTTTGATCGGATGTTGAAAAACTGTGTACCTGATTTGCGCTGATAAGAATTTGAGCAACAAATAGAAAGTAATGCGCTAAACCTAAAACTTCAGTTATGGGTAATTTATATTTTTTAGCGCGATACAGTAAAATAAATAATGGTACTATGCTCAATAGTAATATTTCATTCGTCATTACCACCAGAAAAGAGATCATAAATGCCAGACTTAGCCAAATAGAAAAAATTTCATGTGACCAAAAACAAACGACTTTTTCCCAATTCTGGCACTTATTGATATTGTTCTGCAATAATCGTCCAGCTAACCACAGCACTGCACCTAATACCAGTAAGTTCATCCAGCCGCTATCATAGCTTAGTGATAAGGCATTAACAGTATCATGTTGGTATTGAAGGCCTTCCATGAACCAGATAACCGCTTCGTAGGCAGCACTGCCCATTCCGATAATAAATGCAAAATGGCCTTCGAATCGAATACTCGGCATCGCAAACCGAAAACCAACATAAACTAGCACAAGCCCTTCTACACCCCAAACCAAACCCAGCAACGCTGGGCTGACCAGATACAATATTCCAAAGCCCACTAATAAACCGGTTTGCAGTATTAATAACGCGTTAAAATCATTTTTAATTTTCTGGTCACAGTATGCAGTTAACCAGTTAAAACGGTAAAATAGTAATAAAGCAACTGCATTTAATAAATAAGTTAATCCTAGATAGTGATCAATACTAATACTTTGATAGAGTACAAATACAAAGAAGATTATGTTGGCTATAACGGAAAGCAATATTGGCTTATCAACGGTTGATTCAGATTTACTAATGTGATGAAAACACGCAAAGCTGAATAAATAAAATAGCACATGTAGTAAACCGATAAACAAGGTGTTATTAATAAAATGATTACCACCTTGTTCGAAGAACAGGTATTGCGTCATGCCGATGCTGATAATTAGTGTAAATTGAATCAGATTAGGCCATTTAATTTTATGCGCTAAATGCAACATGGTTGCAACTAAAAATGTTAGGTATACAAAATAAACAGTGGAGACTTGTGTTAAGTCGCCCAGGAATAATGGGGTGCTGGCACCGCCGAGCAAAGACAAAATTGCGACAGTTTTGGTATCATAATGTACTGCTAACCAATACGATGCGTAGGTTATTGTTGCTAGTAAGCCAAGTCCTACCGTTGGGCCAACAATATTAAAGTGTCCTGAAATGAAGTAGGCACACAGGTAGTTGAGGATAATGCCAAGTCCGATTATTGATGCACCAAATTCAGACAACATGGTATTTTTATTGGAAATGCGCATTCCCAAAATTACCAGC
>JBGMRJ010000031.1:0-11403 GCA_048061315.1 Gammaproteobacteria bacterium | reverse complement strand
ACTCTCCAGAAGGGATAATCGTTTTTCGAGGTGTTCTACTTTCTGGTGCAGCGCATCTAGCATGGAGATCAGTTCAGCGCGTAATTTTTCTGTATCGTTATTCATATTATTATTTTTCTAATTTAATCTGATGCCAGTTTAAATCGTTGAAGCTTTAGTTGCCAGATAGAAAATAATAATTAGGGTAATTTTTAACATTATTTTCTATTAATTGTTTACCGAATGCTAATTAATCATTTGATAATATAGACTAACTGAAAATCAACTTAAAAATTGATGTATATCAATTTCTTATTGAATGATGTGGCTTAATATAATGTAGAAGAATCAATAGTGTGGGTATATTACGGTGGTGTATGGTTTGTCGAAATCCAGCCTGTTTGGGTAATTATGATTTTGAGCATATAAGTTCTTATGCTGTTCAACGTTTTGTCGACGGTCTCAGTACGATAGATTTATTGGTTGAGGCGAAGACGGCAAAGGAAGTAGAGGAAATTTGTTTAGTCTGCCTTCTCGATGTTGAAGATACTAAAATTAACGATATGGAATTAAGTTGCCAAAATAGTGTTGATTGTAAAGTGACTAATTGCAGAGAGCAGCTCAGAGAAATTATTGAGTATAAATTACAGTGTCGAAATAATGATTTAAACCTTAAAAAAGTATTATAAAAAATCTAACGCACAAATACAGATAATTATATTTTATCCTGTATATATTAATTCATATTGAAATAAAAATAATGTAGCATGGGTTTTCTTTGATTTTAGGTTAAGAGAAAATACATGCTAGATTTAATTGCTTCTCGCTTTAAAAAAATTGCTCCTGCGGTTGATTTTTGGTCACTTCGTATTGTCAACGATCAACGACAGCAAATTGCAGTGCGTCAGGATATTTTACAACCAGTACAAAATAGCAGTAGTGCCGGTATTATGCTGACAGTGATTATTGGCGACGGTATTGGTTATGCTGCAACTAGCGATGTTACCGAATCGGGTCTAAGAACTGCAATTACTCATGCAAGTCAAATTGCAAACTACACCAAGGGTAAATTGGTCTTTAATGTCAGTGATTTAACGCGGCCTTCAACGTCAGGACAATATGCAACACCGATAGAATTACCCTGGGATTCAATGAGTCTTAAGGATAAAATTACAATGCTGCATGATAATTGTGCTGCATTAAAAGTGGACGATAAAATTGTCGACTGGCATTCCTCAATTAGTTATTCAAAGTCTGAAACGGTGTTACTAACCAGTGATGATGTCAGCATTGAGCAAACCTTTCACTATATTCAACCTGAATTGGCTGCAGTAGCGAATGAAGGTGCTAAAACTCAGATTAGAACCGGTGGTGGAAGTGGCACTGCACGTCAAGGTGGGCTTGAACAACTGGCATTGTTAAAATTTCAAAATAAAGACGAAGCTGTCAATATCGCAAATGAGGCATTAGCATTATTGCAGGCACCGGAATGTCCTTCAGATACATTGGATATTTTACTAATGCCAGGTCAAATGATGTTACAGATTCATGAAAGCATTGGTCATCCACTGGAGCTGGATCGGATATTGGGTGATGAACGTAACTATGCCGGGACCAGTTTTGTTACTCAGGATATGTTTGGGCACTATCAATATGGTTCAGAGTTATTAAATATTTCTTTTGATCCAACTCTGAGTAGCGAACTAGCCAGTTACGGTTTTGATGATGATGGTACTTCGGCTACAAAAGAATTTATTATTAAAGATGGCGTTTTAAAAAGGCCTTTAGGGGGGGCAACATCACAATCTCGTGCCGGTATTGAGGGTGTTGCCAATTCACGAGCGAGTTCCTGGAACCGGCCAACGATTGATCGCATGGCTAATTTAAATCTGGAGCCGGGAGACAGTAGTTTAGAGACCTTAATAGCATCAATTGAAAATGGAGTTTTAATGGATAGTAATTGTTCCTGGTCAATCGACGACAGTCGAAACAAGTTTCAATTTGGTTGTGAGTTTGGGCAGCTAATTAAAGACGGTAAACGGCAGGGACTGGTCCGGAATCCAAATTACCGTGGTATCTCGGCAACATTTTGGCGCAATCTTGCAATGGTTGGTGATGAATCGACATTTGATATTTTGGGGACACCATTTTGTGGCAAAGGGGAACCCAACCAGTTAATCCAGGTAGGGCATGCTTCTCCAGCTTGTGTGTTTCATAATGTTGAAGTATTTGGCGGGGAGGTATAAAAATGCAAAATTATTTTTATGAACTGTTTGATAACCTGCTGCAAGGTCTGGAAGCGGATGAATTTCTGATAGCTAATTTGATTGGTGAAAAATCCGATTTTATTCGGTTAAATCATAATCGCATTCGACAGGCTGGAAATGTAAAACAAACTGACATCAGTTTACAATTAATTAATGGCAATGTGCATGCTTCGTCGAGCTGCAATCTGGTGGAAGATATGAATGTCGATTTATATCAACTAAATACCATGTTGGTTAATCTGCGTGAGCAGTGTCAGGTATTACCCGATGATCCGTATCTCTATTATGCAAACGATATATCCAGCAGTGAATTTATCGCCGATGATGAAATGCCGGATTGCAATAAAGCCATTGATCATATTATGAGTGAGTCATTTAATCTAGATTTAGTGGGTATCTGGGCCAGTGGCGAACAATACCATGGTTTTGCAAATTCAGCCGGTCAGCGTAACTGGTTTAGCAAACCCAATTTTAATTTTGACTGGAGCGTTTATTACAATACCGATAAAGCCGTAAAAAATGAATACGCTGGTTTTGACTGGCAAGATGCGGTATTTGATTCCAAAATGCAACAAACCCGAACCGCCATCGATATAATATCAAGACCTGCCAAACAATTAAAACCCGGGAAGTACCGTGCTTATTTATCACCTGTTGCACTCAGTGAAATTATCGGCACTGCATCATGGGGAGGCTTCAGTTTAAAAAGTCATAAAACCGCCCAAACACCATTAATTCAGATGGTATCCGGTAATAAAAAAATGCATGATTCGGTAACACTAAAAGAAAATCATGCCAATGGTCTAACACCTGGATTTACGCGTGATGGTTTTATTAAACCCGAGCAAATAACCTTGATAGAAAATGGCAAGTATCAGGACTGTTTAGTGAGTGCTCGCAGTGCTCAGGAATATCAACAAACGGTAAACTGTAGTGCAGAATTCCCGGATAGTCTTGAATTAAATGCGGGTAAAATTAAACAAGATGACATTCTAAAAGAACTGGATACGGGTATTTACATTAATAATCTTTGGTATTGTAATTTTTCAGATCATGATTCCTGCCGCATCACCGGGATGACACGATATGCCTGTTTTTGGGTTGAAAAAGGTGAAATAATTGCGCCAATTAATGTCATGCGTTTTGATGATACGATTTATAATATACTGGGTTCACAATTATTAGGCTTAACAGCAGAACGTGAATTTATCTTTGATTCGGGAAGTTACGATTTTCGTTCAAATGCCAGCATCAATCTGCCCGGTGCATTAGTCAATAATTTTTCATTAACATTATAAGTGTGATTTTTAATGAGTAATAATGCCGTTTTTTGTGTCAGTAATAATATTAAAACAATACGTCTTACTGTTTATCGCTGTAAGCCGAATGTGTTTTTAACCCAGCTTGAAAAATTGCTTGATTCCATCGGTAAAAATAACAATGGTTTTGACATCGATGCAGTGGTTATGGCCTTAATAGAAAACGGTTTTGATTTAGAGGCGGAAAGTGCGGGCAGCTTTACAGCACCGGTCATGTCGACCACGACAGTGGTGAATTGGGCATGGTTACTGGATTTAGAAAACAACGTTCTTCGCTATTGGGATGTCACCGCAGCTCTGAATGGCATGCAGGAAACAATTGAGCAGCAATCAATTAGCCCACTGGATTATTGTGAATGGTTAGGCTCAGATGCTGTAGACGATTATAAAACTGCAGTAACGAACAGTAACAATAAATTATCTGATCTTGGTATTACAATAGTGAATTTTTAACGACTTCTCGGTTTTACTTTAAATTTAATCCACACTGTCAACGCACCGGCAATAAAGCCACTGGCATGACCGGCCCATGAAATTTGGGGTCGTACATCGAGTAAGATAAAAAACATTCCGCCGTATAAAAATAAGGTAATCAAGGCCAGAAAAATGGATTTCACGGAACGAAGAAATAACGCATTAACCAAAATGAAGGACCAATAGCCCGTAATTAGTCCACTGGCGCCACCGTGCAATCCTGAGCTGCCGATAAGCCAGGTACCCAGACCACTCAATATTATAATTAATACTGTCACTTCCCAGAATTGAACACGGTTACTTAAGTGCACAATAAATCCCAGAATCAATAATGGAATGCTATTAAATATCAGATGAGTAGTGCTGTGGTGCACCCAGGGGGATAGCGGAATGTGTAATAAGCCCGTTAATGTTCTTGGAATAATTCCATAGTTTGAAAGATTATAAGGCAGAACAAATTGTAAAAAATAAACTAGCCACATGCTGGCAAGAAGTAATACAACATCCGTAATTTGAGAGTGTTTTATAGACATTAAATTTCGCGACATTATTTAGTATTTTTGTCCAGTAATTCAGTATAGAGATTATTCATTTCTTCCAATACACAACGTTTAATCTGTTTTTCATCTACGGTATCAAGATCATAACGTTTGGCTAATGAATTTAATTCATCACTATTAAATGATAATCCAAGACGTGGGCGTTGAATTTTGGAATATTCCAAATCCAGTCTTTGGCGAATAATATCACTGGGATTTAAATCTTTGTCAGCCGCTTCATGCCGTATAACACGCATAATGTCACGTTGAAATTCAAAATGAATTTGAATTTTTTTAAGTGCTGCTTGTTCATCCGACCATATGTTTTTTTTATCAACCATACTAAATCAATATTTAATCAGCACCTAGTCATTCTTTGGCCAGTAGTTTTCAACAACATCTTCGGTAACGTAAAGACCAACAAACACATCAGTAGAACCATCATCCCAGATTTCAACTGTGAGGACATAATCATGGTTAGCCGCCTCACATTCGTGATACCGTAATTCTTCACCATCGTCATCATCATATGCATCCGGTGGATTAGTTGTGCAATTACGCTCGTAATAATACGCTTCAACGGATTTTTCTTCCTGTTGATAGTTATCATTCAGCCATCCTTCTAACTCAGCTGGTACAGACTGGACTTTTAAACAAGGAAACACGTCATCTTCAAATAGTTTAGCGAACTCATCGGGATCGAATAACTCTGTAACCTGTTCTCTACTGAGTTTACGGGTTAATAATAATCGGGGATCACCATCATTATCATCTGGCGATAAAAAGAAAGTCTGGTTATCAGCATTACGTAAGGTGAGTTCCGGCATAATGCCGTCAGAATAATAATAACCCGCAATATCCGTTAACTCGAATTGTTGCCCTTGAATTTCTTTAGGTAAGATTAAGCGTTCTTTAAACGAGACAAGATCTCCCGGTAATAAATCATTAGCAGAACTCAGCTCACGAGTAGTAGATTTGTTGTTGCCGAATAAACCTTTAAACATAATTTTCCTATTTTAATTTTCTAACTGTAGAGCTAAATTAATTAATAACGTTAATATTGAAATTTTGTAGAAATAGGTAGTATTAACAAAATTGCGTTAGCCCACCGGCTTTGGAACTGGAACAGCCCACTAAATTAAAGGAGTCTAATCTTCCTTCGTAAGATTAGGATCCATGGCTTGCTCGAGTGCCGCGTCCTCGGCAACTGCTCCTGCGTTGCTCTACCTCGTGCATCCATGCACTCGTGCGGCACACGGTCTTGATTGGGCTGTTCCAATTCCAAATCCTCACTCTTTTACTTTTTTCAATAAATAACTTAATAGTCCTCTGTGTACCTTAATGCTGTAAATTAAATTAAGCCTACTTATTCCGCTTTGCTTTCAATCGCTCAAGCACACTATCAGCACCACCTGTGTTCTCACCACCAATGCCACTGTCTTTTAGTTTTTTATCGAGATCAGATGAACTATCTTGCTCTTCCATCCACTCGCCCGCTTCCATACTATCCGTAGTGCGTTGTTGTTTTTTCTTAATTCGATCCAAAGCTTTCGATACGCGGTGTTCACTTGAACCGGTTGCAGCAATATTGGCAGAAATACTATTAGTGGCATTTTGCAATTGTTGCACGGTTTTCACTTTTTCAAGTTCACGTTTGTTTTTCTGAATTACTTTTTCACGTTTTTTAATCAGCGAATAAATGGAAGAAACTTCTTTTTTTAGATTTCCATGTTCTTCATTGATGCTATTACGTTCCTGTTCCAATTCGTCTATTCGACCAGCAACTTCGGTTGCAAGGTCTTCTTTACCCGAATCGAGAGCTTGCATCGCCTTGGTTTCATAATCGCTAATATCATCATTTAATGTATTCAATTTACGTTTAAGACCAATTTCAGTTGTTTTCAACGTAGTCAGGCTTTTCTTGGCTTTTTCAATTGCAATTTCAGCTTCACGAATTTCCTGCTCATAAATTCGAATTGCTTGTGAGTCTACAATCGACTCACCAACTTCGTTTGCACCACCTTTAATGGCAGTAATAATATCTCCAAATATACTCATGTTAAGTAACCTCTATAATAATAAATGTTGAATCGCCTCGAGTACTTCAACAGTGTTTTCTGCTTGTACTTCGAGTTCGTGCACAATATTTTCAAAACTGGTCTTTAATGACATTGCACCAAATAAAATGTAATTATCAGCCTGCATTCCTATAGCACTTAGTGGCACAACCGGGCTGAGTTGCAGTAACAGTGTATTTAACTCATCAAGCGATTCCGGTTTTACTTCAGATTTATGAAATAGTGGTGTCACTGATAATATTTGTGTTTCTGTTGCTGCCATCTTAATTGGAAACTCTTCCACATTTGAGCAGATCACATCCAATACATTGTTATCATTTAATACTGAATCAAAAGATGTTCCCTCATCAGTAGTAAATTCATTTAAGCGAAATGCCAGGTCTTCAAGATTAAAAGTCATTAATTACTCCTTTATACGTAGCTGCCATAATATGGCTGCATGTGATTACTATATGCCATAATATGACAATGTGCAAGTATGGATTATATTATTTTACTGAAATTTTAAGTTATTGTTTTAATTAAATTTATTCATGCTGTTGTGCTGGATTGCTGTAAAAAACACCATCCAGCTTGCCCCAGGCTGCTTGATGGTAATTATAAATAACACGACTACCGAGCTTATTGACCATCACATCGTCTGCAAACTGATAAAACGAGGGAGCAAACACAAATGCAGCTAATAATTGTTCTTTAGAGATCCACGGATCAGTGACAGGCAGTGTAGCGGAATTTGCAATGCGCTGTGAAGCCATTTGTCCATGCACCGTGCCTATTGTCCAGCCCCATTCACCAAATGTGGGTACATTGGCGTGATATTGTTCAGTTTTAAAACCAACCGAGCGTAATGTTTTTCCAATTGAAATAAATGCCTGCTGCGCATGATAGGGTGAGGTCGATTGAATCGCAATCACACCATCACCCGATAATAATTCTTTTAAACGGGCATAGAAAAAATCACTATAGAGTTTATTTAAATCCGGATGGCTGGGATCGGGCAAATCAACAATGATAGTATCAAAATGTTGTTGCTGCGATACCAGTTTTTCAACTTCCAGAAAGGCATCATTATTAATTATAGTAACGCGTGAATCATTCAGTGAATTTTCATTAAGCGTTAATAAAGTAGTTTTGATTTTATCAGGAAGATCGGAGTCATTACCGCGAAACAAATTAACCATATCGGTATCCAGATCAATTAGAGTTATCGATTTTGGATTCCATTTTAAAATATCCCGAACCGCCAAACCATCACCACCACCAATAACCAGTATTTTATCATGACGCGCCGATGTTAATAACGCCGGGTAAGTTAATAAACTGTGGTAAATGTGTTCGTCACTACTGGAAAATTGCAGTCGACCATTGATGTATAAACTGGTAACTTTATCCAGGCCTTGGCCAACAATTCGTTGTGTAATTGTTAAATGTTGATAGGGTGTTACTTTGGTATAAACAGGTTCATCTTCAAATAACGCATAATTCATTTGTTCAAGCCATTTGGCGCCACTAAAAGCCAATATAATAATAACACCAGTAACAACCAGGTGAGCAATGATCAAAGCAGGAAGTTTATTGATTCTTTTGCGATAACGAATAAGAAAAATAATCCCAACTAGTATATTCGCAGCGGCAGTCGCTACCGCTGCAACCATAATCGGAATTTGCAAACACACAGTTACCCAGATAGCGGCTCCGATACCTGCACCAATATAATCGGCACCGTAAATCGTACCGGTATTATGCACCAGGTGTTGTTGATGAATTGTTTCACGCACACGGGCTATTAATGGAATTTCCATTCCAATCATTAAGCCTAAAATAAATCCGGTGATATAGGGCGTGTAAAATGAAATTTCTTTTAAGGTTTCAATTGCACCACCTTGCAGTAAAACCGAAGGATGAATGTCATAAAGTTCATGTAACCAATGTGGCAGGGTATAAATAAGCGCCGTCATTGTCGCCATAATCAAAATAGAACTCGACCCCAGTAAAGCGATAGTCACTTCTAACCAGGTAAACCCGGTGAACGGATTTTTGATCCACTTAGCCGTGAAAGCACCAATACCCATAGCAACAATCATAATACCGATCATGGCATAAATCGTTGTTTCAACAGCACCCAGAATTCGACCGGCATAATGCGCTAATAGATATTCGTAAATTAATCCGCAAGCGGCAAGTATCGCCATGCTGATTATTAATAATAAATCATCTTTAAAGTAGGGTAGTTTAATTTTGGTAGCAATATAAGACATAGAACTAAATCAGATTTATTTGTTGTTATCGGTTTTGAATTAACGCTATTTGATGTTTAGTATAACAGTTAACTTTATTGCGAGTCGCTATTGAATAGGGGGTGAGCTGCGTAAACGGGAGGAATTACATAGTAAAAGGTCACGGCTAACCCGATTCCATATCCTCACATTTGAGCTCGCTCGAAAGTTAAAGTGACAACATGATAGCTGAGGCATAAAAGATGTTACCGCTAGTGTGAAGTTGATAATTTTATTAACCATTTGAATTTATTGAAGTTATATCTAAAAATCAATATGTTTTTATCAACCTGTTATTTTATTGAATTTCATTTATTACAGTTGTTGCGTTTATTGCGGTTAATGCCTATTATATCTATAGGCAGTGATTTAAGTGAATGGGACTAGATATGAGCAACGTTTTTAAAATTAGTGATGACTTGATGGCGCCACCGAGCGATGAAGATCAAGCTATTGCAGCCATCAGTAGTAGCCAGTTAGCAGCAATAATCGGTAAAGGTGACGATGCAACGATCCGTGTTGTGTCACAAGATGAAGATATTACGGTACCAGTATCGGCAATCAGAATGTTGGTCGATATTTTAGCGCACATGGCAGAAGGTGATGCAATATCAATTATTCCGCATCATGCAGAATTTACAACGCAACAAGCCGCTGATTTTCTTAATGTCTCGCGTCCATACTTTGTTGATAATATATTAAAAAAAGCCTTACTTGATTTTCATAATGTCGGTAGTCATCGAAGAATATTTTTTCGTGATTTAGTGCAATATAAAAAGACGACTTTAGATGAAAGCAAAAAGGCAATGGCTGAATTGACTGCTCAAGCACAAGAACTTGATATGGGGTACGACTGAAACGGATGTCTAGCTTTACAGCGGTTTATGATGCTTGTGTGTTTTATCCTGCACCAGTTAGAGACATACTTATTCGTATGGCACTTACTGGAATGTTTCGTGCTAAATGGACAAACCAAATCCAGGATGAATGGACACGTAATTTATTAAAGAATCGTAAAGATATTGCTGCGTCGAGGTTACAAAAAACAGTTTCATTAATGAACGAACATATTAAAGATTGTCTTGTAGAAAATTATGAGTTTATAATTAAATCAGTAACATTACCTGATCCAGATGACCGACATGTATTAGCAGCGGCAATCATATCGAATGCTGATGTTATTGTAACTGAAAATTTAAAAGATTTTCCTGTGTCAGAGCTTTCAAAATATGGTATCGAGGCACAATCTCCCGATATTTTCTTAAGCCATTTATATGATCTCAAGCCAGAAGTATTTTGCTTAGTTGTGCATCAGTTAAGAAGCGATTTGAATAAACCTAGTTTAACGGCAGAAGAGCTTTTACAAATATTTTATAAACATGGTTTACCGATGACTGTTAATAAATTGAAAAATTGTATCGATTTAATCTGAAATTGAATGGCCACATGAACAAGATTTTAGTAAAGACACTTTATACATATTAAGTGATATTGCCGCTTAACCAGAGGATTGTGTCTACGATTTAGCTTTGGTAGACAAGTGTAAAAATTTAATTACCCCAACAATCCCTTTAAGATAAACCCAATCGCTATATAAATCGCAGCTTCGATGCAGGCAACGCCGACATTCTGCTGTTTGTCAATTTCCTCAACGATATCAATCCCGGACAACACTACCATGCGTGCAATCGTAGCTAGTGGTGATAATAATAATGTAATTATCACAGCAACTGCAAACCAGCTTATTATAGAGCGAACAAGCTCAGCCGGTAGGAATGTGACCATGCCCGAAGCGGCACTTAATGCTAATGCTGTACCAACGATATGACCGGTATAGCGAATTGCCAATGCGATATTATCACCTGCCAGGGCATCTTGTAATTTTTTACCATCATTGCGCTTTTTATAAATAGCACCGCGTAATCGGGTGACTATTAATAAAATTATTTGTGAGGCCAGAAAAACCAGCGTAACGGCGATTAATCCGGAATAATTACCAGTCGTTTCCCAATTCATTGCTGAGTGGATTATAATACCGAGTGCAACCATATTTGCAGCCTGAACCACGCCAGCTGAGATATTTTTATCGGCGATTTTTTCTTTTAATGAAATTTTATGAAATATAATGGCATCATTGATTACGGTACCCACTTTTAAAAATATAATTCCCGCTAGAGCATAAACGGCGACATTACCGGCTTCATGTAACAGACTAACCGAGGCATCGCCGCTGACAGAAGCAAACAATATTAGCGAGACGGCTAACGCACCACCGGCAATTGAAATTCCAAACGCAAAGTTATCTTTTTTAGATAATTCTTCAGTAGTATTAACACCGGCGAGTAAACCTTGTAAGTGCCGGATACTGCTTATCGCAATGACAGCAATAATTAAATCGATGACAATAATACTGATGTGCCATAATGAAATTGTATTTAACATGATTATTCCTCTTAAATAATATTCGCTTA
>JBGMRJ010000030.1:0-27891 GCA_048061315.1 Gammaproteobacteria bacterium | reverse complement strand
ATAAGTATAAATTACAACCCCATACTTGCCGCGACAGCTGCAGCAACTGCCGCAGCAACATCACGATTCGAACGTTTAACCGAATATTTATTTAATTCAGGATGGGTTTCTACAAATCCAGTATTAAATTTGCCCATTTGAAACTCGGCTGATTTTAGTATTTCCAAATGATAAGGAATTGTCGTTTTCACACCATGAAGCACAATATCATTTAATGCCCGTTGAGAGCGATCCAATACTGAATCCCAATCTAATGCCCAAACAGTGAGTTTTGCGCACATTGAATCATAGTAGGGGGGTATTACATAACCAGTGTAGATACAACCATCGGTTCGAACACCTGGGCCACCCGTTGCAAAGTAACGTGAGATTTTTCCAAAGCTGGGTAAAAAGTCGTTTTTAGGATCTTCGGCATTAATACGAAACTCAATCGCATAACCACGTTTTTTTATTTCATGTTGTTCAAAGCGTAAATTTAATCCCGAGGCTATTCTAATTTGTTCCTGAACAATATCGATGCCCGTAATGCTTTCAGTTACAGGGTGTTCTACTTGTAAACGAGTATTCATCTCCATGAAATAAAACTGCTGATCATCAGTCATTAAAAACTCAACGGTTCCTGCATTCACATAGTTAACTGATTTTGCAGCACGCACAGCGAGTTCACCTATATACTCGCGTTGTTGATCAGTAATTTGGGGTGAGGGTGCAATTTCAATTAATTTTTGATGTCGGCGTTGAATTGAACAATCGCGTTCAAATAAATGAATGACATTACCATGCTTGTCCGCAAGAATTTGAACTTCGATATGGCGGGGATTTTCAATGTATTTTTCAATAAAAATATCGGTAGAACCGAAAGCCTTACTCGCTTCAGAGATAACCCTATCGTAATTTTTAATTAATTCATCTAAATCATTACAGCGTCTAATACCACGACCGCCACCTCCAGCAGTGGCTTTAAGCATCACAGGAAAACCAATTTCGTTCGCAAATTTTATGGCATCATCCAAATCAACCAGGTTTGACTCACTTCCGGGTGTAACCGGAATTCCAGCATCAATCATCGCTTTTCTGGCTTGAATCTTATCGCCCATTTTTTTAATGATGGCTTCATTAGGACCAATAAAATGAATGTCGCGTCGCTCACATGCGGCTGCCAGTTCCGGATTTTCAGATAAAAAACCGTACCCTGGATGTAACGCATCACATCCGGCTTCTTTTGCTAAATTAACCAGTCGGTGGACATTTAAGTAACCCGCAACCGTATCAGGGCCCAAACTGTAAGCCTCATCAGCCTTTTTTACATGCAAAGAGTAACGATCCGCTTCAGCATAGACCGCAACTGATTTAATGCCCATTTCTGAGCATGCACGGACGATTCTGACAGCGATTTCACCACGATTTGCGATTAATATTTTTTTAATCATTAATGCCCTTCCTGAGCGTGAAGTTTGATATCAGCAGATACTTTTAGTCAGTTTCCCTGAATTTAATTAGAATTTAGCCTAGATCCACCCAAATTTCAGACTAAATTTGAGCATTTAGTGAAAATAAGTGTGGTTTTAGTAAATAAATGGCTTTTTTTAACATTATTTCTCTAATGATTTTGACTACTTAGTGCTAGTGACTTAAAATTGCGCGCTATGTCAGATAAGGCTCAAAAGTTGCCTCAGTTTATTGATCCGTTCCGGCTTGCTGAAACGGGGCGAATGTATGAAGGCAATTTGTCATTAAGGCAAATGAAGCGCTTATTGTTATTATTAGATGATAGTTCAATTTCACTAAATAATGAGCTATCGCTAACGTTGGCATTTGATAAAGATATGAATGGAATACATTTTTTATCAGGAACAATTAAAGGCACTTTGAAATTATTGTGCCAGCGTTGTTTAAATCAAATGGATTTCACCATCAATGTTGATTTTTTAATTGCATTTTTGGCATCGGAATTTGATGAGGAGAAACTAGGTGGGGAGTATGAGCCCTATATAGTGACAGACACGCCAATAATGCTGTCTGATATAATAGAAGATGAGATGTTGTTAGCAATACCGACAATTCCAAAACATGAAAATACACAGTGTTCGACGCAATTTAAGCATCAGACACATACTAAATCAGATACGGTTTTAACAGAAGATGATAAAGCAACAAACCCATTTTCAATATTAAAAGATCTGAATAAATGAAGTTCTACTAAAAGTTTTACTGAGGTAAATTATGGCTGTTCAAAAATCTAAAAAATCTGCATCAAAGCGCGGTATGCGTCGTTCACACGATTCATTAACATCAAAAGCATTATCGATTGAATCTACAACGGGCGAAACACATTTACGTCATCACGTGAGTCCTAATGGATATTATCGTGGACGTCAGATTATTGCTGGTAAAGACGAATAAACCACACTAATACCACTAGCCACACCCTCGAGTGTCTAATCTAAATTCTGAAGCCATTACTATTGCACTTGATGCAATGGGTGGTGATCACGGACCTTCTGTTGTCGTACCGGCAGCATTAGCTGTGCTTGCTAAAAATAAAGTTGTGCAGTTAATTCTAGTGGGTGATGAAACAAAAATTAATTCCATTTTAAGTGAAAATAATAGTAGTTTTGATAACTCACGAATAAAGATACAACATGCCTCTCAAGTTGTTGAGATGGATGAGCATCCAGCTCAAGCTTTAAAAAATAAAAAAGATTCGTCATTACGCGTTGCTCTTAATCTGATTAAATCGGGTGACGCACAAGCTTGTGTCAGTGCCGGTAATACCGGAGCTCTAATGGCTACTGCCCGGTTTGTTCTAAAAATGTTACCAGGAATTGATCGTCCGGCAATTTGTAAAACACTACCAACAATATCAGGGCATACTCATGTACTGGATTTAGGTGCAAACATTGATTCAAGTGCAGAACAATTGTTTCAATTTGCAATTATGGCATCTGCGTTAAGCAGTGCCGTTGATAACAAAGCAAAACCAGAAGTAGCGCTATTAAATATTGGTGAAGAAGATATAAAAGGTAACGAGCAGGTAAAAGAATCTGCAGCATTGTTAAGCAATAGCAACCTTAACTATATTGGTTATGTTGAGGGTGATGGTATTTATTTAGGCCACGCGGATGTTATTGTTTGTGATGGTTTTGTTGGTAATGTCATGTTAAAAACGTCTGAAGGTGTCGCTAAAATGATTGCGCATTTTATGAAACAGGAGTTTAAAGCAAACTTGTATACAAAAATGGCCGCTTTAATTTCATTACCCGTATTAAAAGCATTTAAAAAGAGAGTCGACCCTAGTGAATATAACGGAGCCAGTTTTTTAGGTCTTCGTAAAACAGTCATTAAAAGCCATGGCGGAGCTGATGCTAAATCTTTTGAAACTGCAATTTATGAAGCAATCATTGAAGTTGATAAGAATGTTCCAGAACGAATAACTAAAGAGCTTGAAGCTGCTCTAAGTCTCAAGGAAGCGCAATGATTTATACAAAAATAACAGGGACCGGCGGCTACTTACCAGAAAAAGAATTAACCAATGCGGATCTTGAAAAAATTGTAGATACAACAGATGAATGGATCTTTGATCGTACTGGTATTAAGAAACGCCATATTGCTGCTGAAAATGAAACGACTGCCGATCTTGCTGAGCATGCAGCTCGAGATGCTATTGACGCATCAGGAATCAACATTAATGATATAGATTTAATCATTGTAGCAACAACAACACCTGATAGAATTTTTCCAAGTACTGCTTGTATATTACAACAACGACTCGACTTACACGGTTGCCCCGCATTTGATGTTCAGGCAGTGTGTACGGGTTTTGTATATGCTGTATCGATAGCAGAAAAATTTATTCGTTCCGGCTCTAATAAATGTGCATTAGTTGTTGGTGCTGAAACCCTATCTCGAATAACAGACTGGACCGATCGTGGCACTTGTGTATTATTTGGTGATGGTGCAGGTGCAGTTATTTTACAAGCATCTGAAGAACCTGGCATTATTTCAACTCACATTCATGCTGATGGTAAATATCGTGATTTATTGACCGTACCCGGCGGTATTTCAGAAAACCCGGAATTGTTACGTGAGGGTAAAGCCTTTATGCAAATGAAAGGCAATGAAGTCTTTAAAGTAGCAGTCAATACTTTAGGACGAATTGTTGATGAAACATTAGCTTCAAATAACATGCAAAAATCCGATATCGATTGGCTGGTACCGCATCAGGCTAATATCAGAATAATTTCTGCAACAGCAAAAAAACTGGATATGGCAATGGATAATGTTGTTGTAACCGTTGATCAACATGGCAACACCTCAGCGGCATCAATTCCGTTGGCGTTAAACATTGCTGTTAAAGATGGCAGAATTAAAAAGAATCATACTGTATTACTGGAAGCCTTTGGTGGTGGTTTTACCTGGGGTTCAGTGTTAGTTAAGTTCTAGTCATTATTTTTAAATCAAAATTAATCAACAGGGGCAGAAATGTCATTCGCAATACTATTTCCAGGTCAAGGTTCTCAATCCGTTGGAATGCTCGCAGCATTAGCCGATGAGTTTGAAGTTGTAAAACAAACATTTGCTGAGGCATCTGATGCCTTGTCGTATGATCTATGGTCCATCGTTAAAGACGGTCCGGTTGAAAAATTGAATGAAACAACCATCACCCAACCTGCAATGCTTGCTGCAGATATTGCCTGCTGGCGTGTATTACAACAACACCAATCTAAAACAGCAACACATTTTGCCGGACACAGTTTAGGTGAATACACAGCTCTGGTTGCCTCAAATAGTTTACAATTTGGTGATGCGATAAAATTAGTCGCCGAGCGAGGACGATTAATGCAGCAGGCTGTACCAGCTGGTATTGGTGCAATGGCTGCAATATTAGGGTTGGATGACGAGACAGTGATTAAAGTATGCAGTGACAGTGCAGCAGCTGAAGTAGTATCTGCCGTTAATTTTAATTCACCTGGCCAGGTCGTTATCGCCGGCAATAAAGCAGCTGTTGAACGTACTATTGAAGCGGCAAAAGCAGTTGGTGCTAAACGCGCTTTGTTATTACCGGTTAGCGTTCCTTCTCATTGCGCATTAATGAAACCCGCTGCAGATGAACTGGCAGCATATTTAAATACTGTAGAATTCAAATCACCGGATATTCCAGTGATCCATAATGTAGATGTACAACAGCATACAGATCTCGCTAAAATCAAAAATGCATTAACAAGCCAACTTCACCAACCAGTACGCTGGGTAGATAGTATTAAAACTATAGCTAATTCTGGAACAACTAATTTAATCGAATGTGGTCCGGGAAAGGTGCTGACTGGTTTGGTAAAACGAATTGATAAATCACTATCGTGCGTCGCATTTTATGATAAAGCTGGCTTAGATAAAGCAATAGCTTTAATTAACGATTAAGCGTAGCGAAAAAAAGGATATTAAATGAGCAATAATACACTACCTCAAAGTTTAACCGATGAAGTTGTTCTGGTTACGGGTGCCAGCCGTGGTATTGGTCAGGCAATTGCACTTGAACTGGGTCTCCGAGGAGCCACAGTTATTGGTACTGCAACCTCAGAAAATGGTTCAACTAGCATCACTAACTATCTGAAAAAAAATGATATTTCAGGCTGTGGAATGGCATTAGACGTGACCGATGCAGACAGCGTAAGCACCGTTTTAAAAGCCATTGCCGAGCAATATTCCGCGCCATCGATATTAGTAAATAATGCCGGTATCACGCGTGATAACCTGTTAATGCGGATGAAAGTGGATGAATGGGACGATATAATCAATACGAATCTAAGCTCTATTTACCGTATGTCTAAAGGCTGTCTACGCGCTATGATGAAAGCGAAACGAGGCCGAATTATTAGTATTGCGTCAGTAGTGGGTGTTTCCGGTAACCCGGGCCAAACAAATTACTCAGCAGCTAAAGCCGGTGTTATTGGCTTCAGCAAATCCTTAGCCAGAGAGGTTGGCAGTCGGAGCATTACCATCAATGTAGTCGCTCCAGGCTTTATTGACACCGATATGACGCGTAAATTGCCTGATGATCAGCGTGCCGCATTATTACAACAAATACCATTAGCACGTCTGGGTTCGGTTAATGAAATAGCAAAAGCTGTTGCATTTTTGGCATCTCCTGATGCTGACTATATAACCGGCGAAACCATCCATGTAAATGGTGGCATGTACATGAACTAAGCAATTCTGGTATAATACAGCTTTATAGAGTATTGATTTTATTAGAATTAAATGAATTCAAAATTAAATGCGAATTTGTTAAAAAAAAATGGGTAAAGTTTGTTTTGTTTGTAGAATTTCATTCTACTTTTCAATACAATACCGAGCCTGCATATTACTGATGATTACCGGAGGAATATACTGACATGAGCAGTATCGAAGAACGCGTCAAAAAAATAGTTATTGAACAACTTGGTGTTAAAGAAGAAGAAGTTACCAGCGAAGCATCTTTCGTAGATGATCTAGGAGCCGATTCTCTTGATACTGTTGAATTAGTGATGGCATTAGAAGAAGAATTTGAAACTGAAATTCCTGATGAAGAAGCTGAAAAAATAACAACTGTTAAAGAAGCTGTTAACTTCATCAATAGTCACTCTAGCTAGGTTATTACCTAACTAGTTCTGATTTTGAAAGTCAGTTTTATAGTTTTAAAACACTACGAATTTATGGCCGCAAACACTCGTGTTCGCGGCTTTTTGTGTTACTAATATTTAAAATGAATTTCCAAATAAACTCTAGAGGTTTCAATTTTGAGTAAAAGACGTGTTGTTATAACTGGATTAGGTATAGTCTCACCCGTTGGACTGGATGTTAAGTCCAGTTGGGAAAATATTCTCGCCGGGAAAAGTGGTATATCGAATATTACACATTTTGACACAACCGGATTTAACACCAGATTTGGTGGTTCTGTTAAAAATTTTGACATAACAACAATCTTGTCAGCTAAAGATGCCAGAAGAATGGATACCTTTATTCATTATGGAATCGCTGCCAGCAAAGAAGCTTTAACCGATTCAGGACTCGAAATTACTGATAGCAATGCTTTTCGTGTTGGTGTTGCAATTGGTTCTGGTATTGGTGGTTTACCGGGCATCGAAAAAGGTAACAAAGCCTATCTTGAATCAGGCCCCCGTAAAATTTCACCATTTTTTGTTCCTGCCAATATTATTAATATGGTATCAGGAAATGTATCAATACTATTTGGTCTAAAAGGACCCAATGTTGCTATATCAACTGCCTGTGCAACAGCAACTCACAGTATCGGTGATGCTGCTCGCATCGTTGAGTACGGTGATGCCGATGTGATGTTGGCTGGTGGTGCTGAAATGGCGACTTCACCGACAGGATTGGGTGGCTTTGGTGCTGCACGTGCATTATCAACTCGAAATGATGATCCTGAAACAGCAAGTCGACCCTGGGACAAGGATCGAGATGGGTTTGTTTTAAGTGATGGCGCCGGAGTTGTTGTTGTTGAAGAACTTGAACACGCAAAAGCGCGTGGTGCAAAAATCTATGCGGAGATAACCGGCTATGGTATGAGTGGTGATGCTTATCACATGACCTCGCCTAGAAAAGACGGTGATGGTGCAAAACGCTGTATGGAACTGGCATTATACAATGCACGTAAGGCACCCGATACCGTGGATTATATTAATGCACACGGCACTTCAACACCTGCTGGAGATATAGCCGAAGTACATGCGATGAAAAATGCATTTGGTTCACACGCCAGTAAGCTTGCAATTAGTTCCACAAAATCCATGACTGGACATTTATTAGGAGCAGCAGGTGGCCTGGAAGCTATTTTTACGGCACTTGCAATAAAGAATCAAGTTGCTCCACCGACTATCAATATTCAAAACCAGGATCCCGATTGCGATCTCGATTTTATATCTGATGGTGCTCGTGAAATTAAAATTGATGTAGCACTCTCTAATTCATTTGGTTTTGGTGGAACAAACGGTACATTGATATTGGAAAAATTTACTGACTAACACATTATTATGCCACCAGATAATAAACAAAATAGTGGCTCTATAATTTCTAAAACATATCAAGGTTGTGTAGATTTACTGACTTTGCACACCAGTAATACAAAACGTTACCCGTTTTTATTACAAAGTACCGCGGTAGATAATAAAAACTCACGTTTCGATATATTATTTGCATTTCCACAACAAACACTTTGTTTAAAAAGCAATTCTAAATTATATTTAGATAATAAAATTTGCTCAAGGCATGATTTTTTAGATCATTTAGATATGTTATGGCGAGACAATAAATCAAGTCTTGGCAATGAAGACAATACTACAGATTTACCCTTTACAGGCGGATGGTTCCTATATTTAGCCTATGAGTTTCTTGGGCAAATTGAAAACACCGTTAAGACCCACAAGTTAGAAAAAAATATGAATATGGCTGTTGCTGTGAGAATTCCAGCAGTCATTATTTGCGATCATAAAAATAAATCGACACACATTATTGTTGAAAATAAATTTGAGCAGCATTTTCCTGACTTAGTTAAAGATTATACCCGGATTCATTCAGCACCTTATTCAAACTCAAGTAATAAAGTGTCCTTTTCTCCAATTAATAATAAAAACATAACAGAAGAATCAGCCGAACTGTTTATTGCTCGTATTAAAAAAGCCAAAAAATACATTTATGATGGCGATATTTTTCAGTCCAATTTATCTCGCGAATGGCTTATTACTGACACGAAAAATTTAAGTGCTCATAATGTGTATAGTGAACTTCGAAAAAACAATCCTGCTGCATTTTCTGGAATAGCCTGTTTTAATGATTTTACAATTATTAGCTCCTCACCTGAAAGGCTAATTAAAGTGAATAAAGGGCATATTGAAACCAGGCCGATAGCTGGAACAATGTCACGTTCTGAAAATAAAATTAAGGATGTGGAATTAGCCAATAAACTACTAAATCATCCTAAAGAAAGATCAGAACATGTCATGTTAGTTGATATGGAACGGAATGATCTCGGTAGGGTGTGTAAATCAGGTAGTGTTAAAGTCACTGAAATGATGATATTAGAATCACTAAAACATGTTCATCATATTGTATCGACTATTGAAGGAGAACTGCACAATAATGTTAGCCCGGGTGATATTATTAAAGCAGTTTTCCCCGGTGGAAGCATCACAGGATGCCCAAAAGTCAGATGCATGGAAATCATCCACGAGCTTGAAGATAAAGCTCGAAATTCATATACCGGATCAATGGGGTATTTAGACGTTAACGGCAATATGGATCTCAATATTCTAATACGCACCATTGAAAAAATTAATTCAAATCTAAGTTTTAAAACGGGTGCAGGAATTGTTAATGATTCCAATATTGATAACGAATTACAAGAAACCCGGAACAAGGCTCACGGTATGCTTGCGGCTATATCATGAATACTGTAAACAATTCTCTTCAACTTGATCGTGGATTGCATTATGGTGATGGATTATTTGAAACAATAGCGATTAAATCTGGCATTGCAGAGTTACTAAATGAACATATAAGCAGGTTAAAAGAAAGTTGTCTGCGATTAAATATCAATAACGTCAACTTCATAAAAATTAGAAATGACATCGAACAACAAATACAAGATATCGATAAAGGCATTGTAAAGATTATTGTAACTCGCGGTATTGGTGGGCGGGGTTACTCAACTTCTGAAGGAATGCATGCAAGATATTTAATACTGCACTATCCATGGCCTGACTATAATAATCAATATTGGAAAGAGGGTGTAGCCGTTAAAAAATGTGAATTAATTATAAGCAATCAACCAGTATTAGCCGGAATGAAGCATCTGAATCGACTTGAAAACGTGATGGCTAGAATGGAGCTCAACAATTCAGATTTTCAAGAAGGCCTATTATGTGATTCGGATTCTAACGTCATTGAGGCAACTAGCAGTAATGTATTTATTGTTATCAATAATAGGGTTTTGACTCCTAAATTAGATAAGTCCGGTGTATCAGGTGTTATGCGCGAACAGATACTAAAAGTATCGGCTCAAAATGAGATTCAGATCGACGTCAAAGATGTCCCCTATACTTTATTATTGGAAGCAGATGAAATATTCTTAACAAATAGTGTGATAGGTATATGGCCAGTACGAAAATTAAATGAGAGAATATATACAGTATTTCCTATTACCCAAAAATTGATGACATTACTAAATATACAAATATGAATAAATTAAAGACTAAAGTAGTGCGCTATCTATTTCTAGTGACGATTGTTATCGGTTCTTATGCAGCTTGGCAAATATGGCAATACAATATTTTTCTAAATACAGCAATAAACATTCCAAAAGAAGGGCTGGTTTATAATATAAAACCCGGCATGACATTAATTCGAATAATAAATGATCTGAAAAATAAAAAAATTATTGACGATACTCGCTATTTATTATGGCATGCACGTTTTTCTGGCTCTGCTGATAAAATACGAATAGGTGAGTTTAATATTCCCTATAATAGTAATCCTCGACAATTATTATCAATATTAATTAGTGACAAAGTTATATCTTATAGTTTAACTATAATTGAGGGATGGAATTTCGAGCAACTAATTAATGCTATAAATAATAACAAAATAATTGAGCATACGATTTCAGGTTTAAATAAAAAGGAAATAATGTCAAAATTAAATCTAGAAAATATTCATTATGAAGGACAATTTCTTCCTGATACTTATCATTTTCCGCGTGGCACAACCGACATTGAATTTCTAAGGCGTTCCTATAACGCAATGACTCAATTCCTGGAAACTGAATGGCAAAATAGACAAGTAGGATTACCATTAAAATCATCCTATGAAGCATTAACATTAGCATCCATCGTTGAGAAAGAAACAGGCCTAGTATCAGAACGAAAAAAAATAGCCGGTGTTTTTATCAGAAGATTACAAATAGGTATGCGCCTGCAAAGCGATCCAACTGTTATCTACGGAATGGGCGATCGCTATAAAGGGAATATCCGTCGAGCGGATTTAAAACAAAAAACAATATACAATACCTATCGGCGTCATGGCCTACCACCTACACCAATAGCTTTACCCGGTCGAGATGCCATTCATTCTACCCTTCATCCCGATGATAGCAATGCCCTATACTTTGTGGCACGAGGCGATGGCAGTCATTATTTCTCTGCTACACTGAATGAACATAATAATGCCGTTATCAAATACCAACTAAAAGGCAGAAAAAGAAATTTTTCTTCGTATAAAGTAAAAAATGACAAACAAAATGCGCGGTAAATTTATAACAATTGAAGGTGGTGAAGGTGTTGGTAAATCGACAAATATGCAATTCATCGAAAACTATCTGGTTGATAAAAAGATACAAGTGGAAGTTACCAGAGAACCAGGCGGAACCGAACTCGGTGAAACACTACGAGAAATAATGCTGGATCCAAATCAAAATTCAATATGTTCCGACACTGAATTAATGCTGATGTTTGCAGCAAGAGCCCAACATCTAAATCAAAAAATATTACCCGCTCTTGAAAAGGGACTCTGGGTATTATGTGATCGTTTTACCGATGCGACTTATGCTTATCAAGGTGGTGGCCGAGGAATAGATTTATCACGAATAGAAACACTTGAAAACTGGGTTCAAGGTTCCTTACGTCCGGATTTAACAATTTTATTCGATATGCCGGTAGAATTAGGTATGTCACGAGCCGCTTCAAGAAGCGCCCCTGATAGATTCGAACAGGAAAAGTTGGACTTTTTTGAGCGAGTGCGTACAACTTACCGAGATAGGGCGTTGCAAAATACGTCTCAATATAAAATAATTGACGCCAGCAAAGAACTAAGTGAAGTTCAAAAACAAATTTCGACAATTCTGGATAATTTGTAATGGAAGGAATAAGTAATCGTGATTCAGCATTGTATCCATGGCAAGAAAAACTATGGCAGCAATTAAGTAACAACAGTATTAAAAATCGAATTGCTCATGCACTATTACTATCAGGCTCAAAAGGTGTCGGGAAATATCAATTTGCATTAGCCTTTAAAAATTCATTATTATGTTCAGAAAATTCATCAGGTCAAGCTGCTTGTGGTGAATGTCGCTTTTGCAAAATGCAAAATCACCCTGACTTTTATGAAGTAACATTAGAAGTCGATGATAAAACTGAAAAACAAAGCAATGTAATTAAAATTAACCAAATTCGAAATCTAATTGAATTTTGTTCATTGCATACTCATTTTGGCGAAGCAAAAGTCATTATTATTCATCCTGCAGAAGCGATGAATAAAAACGCATCAAATGCGCTATTAAAAATATTAGAAGAGCCTCCACAGAATACCTACTTTATTTTGATTAGTAATGAAAAACATCATTTATCCGCCACGATTAAAAGTCGTTGCCAATTAGTCAATTTTAAAACACCCGAAATAGCGGATTCTAGAAAATGGTTACAGTCTCAATCAATTAGCGAGGATGTAGCAAACTCATGTTTGAAGTTTGCCTATAATGCTCCCTTAACAGCCAAATTTTTAGCAGAATCTGAATACATTAACCAGCATTCAGAGTTAATCAACAATTTGCTGGCAATTGCGAATAAAGCTGAAGATCCTGTGGTCATTGCTAATTCATGGCTAAAGATAGACCCAAATGTGCCGTTACAAGCACTGTATAGCTGCCTAAGTGATCTTATTTTATTGAAGAATGTACAAAATTGTTCTGATATCATAAACAGCTCACAATTGGACAGGTTTCAGCAGATAGCTAATAATGTCAGCTATGCTGGTTTATATGTAATTTTAGATAAAATTGCTTTGGCTAAACACCAAATTCAGGCGAACATTGCTATATTAGGTATATATGAAGATATTCTTAATTTGTGGCAACGATTAACAATTAAAATAATACAACAAAGGTAATAAGAAATGGCTGCAGCTCCAGGCGGTAGACAAGGGATACTGTCATTAACAATTAAAGATAAAAGTGCTTTATATGCTGCTTATATGCCATTTGTAAAGCATGGTGGATTATTCATTCCTACCAATAAACAATATAATCTGGGTGACGAAGTCTTCATGTTACTTACACTGATGGATGAAAAAGAAAAAATCCCGGTAGCGGGTAAAATTATATGGTTTACACCAAAAGGTGCTCAAGGAAATCGTGCAGCAGGAATCGGCGTGCAATTCAGTGAACAGGATGGCGGTGCGGCACGAACTAAAATAGAAACCTACCTTGCTGGTGCCTTAAAATCCGACAGACAAACCCATACTTTATAATTCACAAATTTTGGTCGCAAAGGCGCAAAGAAAATCATCATGCATTCTAGATACAGTTTTAATACTAGTATGCTCTAATATTTAAGTTTTTGCTTTGCGTTCTTTGCGCCTTTGCGGCAAAATAAAAACATGTACATAGACTCACACTGCCATCTGGATCGATTAAACCTCGATGATTACGATGGTGACTTAAATAATGCATTAAATAGTGCACGTGAAAATGGGGTAGATTATTTTTTATGTGTTTGCATTGATCTTGAGCATTTCTCTGACATTCTAAATATTGCGAAACAACACCCTGATGTATCAGCTTCGGTTGGTGTGCATCCTTGCGATACTGAAGGGAAAGAACCAACAGTTGATGAGCTCGTCAGGTTGTCTAAATCCGATCAGATTATTGCGATAGGTGAAACAGGACTAGATTATTTTTATAATAAAGGTGATCTAACCTGGCAACGGGATAGATTTCGAAATCATATTAACGCGGCAAAAATTTCAAAAAAACCGCTTATTATTCACAGTCGAGATGCTAAAGACGATACTATTAAAATATTAACCCAGGAATCGGCCAATGAAGTTGGCGGAGTTATGCATTGTTTTGTTGAAGATTGGGATATCGCTCAAAAATCAATGGATCTCAATTTTTATATCTCATTTTCAGGAATTGTGACATTTAAAAATGCGGCTCAAATACAAAATGTGGCTCAAAAAATGCCGCTCGATCGAATGTTAATCGAAACAGATTCTCCTTATCTGGCACCAATTCCACATAGAGGAAAGAGTAATTACCCGAAAAACGTCATACACGTTGCTGAATTTATTGCAGATCTAAGAAATACGACAGTAGAAGATATTGCTCAAGCCACCTCGGATAATTTCCATACTTTATTTACACCTTAAATATTCAATTTTAACCATACTATATAATGATTAAAGTTTGTCACCTTATCTGCCGATTAAGATCTTAATCACGATTTTAATTAAGATTTGGGTATTGAAATGAAAAAGTTAATAACAATTAAGAATAAACTAATATTTGGTTTTATAAGCATTATTTCTCTTAGTATAACATTGCAATTTGCTTCTTTAGAACCCAACAGTCTCAACTTTTATATTTTCTCAGGGGCTCTAATTATTACTTCAGTGGTAATCGCTAGTTTGATTATACGTTCAATCCTGACACCAATTAAAAATCTTAACAAAATTATAAATGAAATCGAATCCAGATCGGATCTCAGTCATCGTATAGAGATTAAGTCCAATGATGAAATTGGCAACACTGCACAAGCTTTTAATAATATGTTAGATAAATTTCAGGCTTTTGTTCAACAAGTTAATAGTTCTTCAGCGCAATTAACTGCTGCAGCCGATCAAGTTTCTACAATTGCAAATCAAAGTAGTGCACAAGTACAAAATCAGTTGACCGAAACAGATCAAGTGGCAACAGCAATGAATGAAATGGCAGCAACAGTACAAGAAGTTGCTCGTAATGCTACAGATGCAGCATCTGCAGCAGGTAATGCTGACACCGAGGCAACAAGTGGTCGTGATGTTGTTCAGCATGCAACAACAACAATCCAGGAATTAGCAAATGATGTTGATAATGCCGCAATTGTAATACGCGAATTAGACGAACACAGTGATAGTATTGGAGCGGTTCTCGATGTTATTCGAGGCATAGCCGAACAAACAAATTTATTAGCATTAAATGCGGCTATTGAAGCTGCACGAGCAGGTGAACAGGGAAGGGGATTTGCTGTCGTTGCCGATGAGGTTCGTACTTTAGCAAGTCGAACCCAGGAGTCAACTCAGGAAATTCAGATAATGATTGAAAAGTTACAATCAGGTGCAAAATCAGCGGTTCAGGTGATGGAAAAAGGGCGGGTAAAAGCCCAGGAAGGTGCCCAACAAGCAGGTGAGGCGGTGAATTCTTTGCAAGCTATCACATCAGCAGTTAGCATTATTAATGACATGAACACCCAGATAGCCAGTGCTGCAGAGGAACAAAATGCGGTTACTGATGAAATGAATCGAAATATTACTAATATAAGTCAAATCTCAACTCAAACATCCGAAGGCGCTGCAGAAACTGAACAAGCGAGCAATGAGCTTGCCCGATTATCCGGAGAATTACATCAACTCGTCGCACAATTTAAAATTTAATTAATTTAAGCTTTTTGTTTAACTTTACGAGGCTTACGATTCTCATCCAGCGCAACAAACGTTAAAGTTGCTGTTGCAACACGATCACATTCATCCTCACCTCGCTTACGTTGTGCATAGGCAATGATTTTTACAATCATAGATGTTGTGCCAACAGAATCAATGTCAGCGAAGATACTAACCAAATCGCCAATATAGACGGGTTTTAAAAAATGAAAGTCATTGACAGATGCTGTCACTACACGACCTCCAGCATATCGATAAGCAGCAATACTACCTGCAATATCAACTTGAGACATTAACCAACCTCCAAAAATATCTCCAGCTGCATTTGTATCTGCAGGCATAGCTAATACTCTTATTAAGGGTTCAAGGTGTTTTGGGAATTCCTCGGTATGAGCAGTAATAATTAATGTCCTTTATACAGTTCATCAATTTCATCTTTAAATAAATTAATAATACTAGAACGTTTTAGTTTTAATGTTGGTGTAATTAGTCCGGCTTCAACCGTCCAGGGTTCAAGGCTTAATATAATACTGTAAATATCAGTATACCCGGGGAAATTTTTTAATTTATTCTGAATTAGTCCAAGTGCAATTTTAATCATTTCAGGATTTTTTAAGCCGGATGTTTGTGTTTGATCAATTCCGTGTTTTATAAGTAATGTTTTCCATATTTCGGAATTTAAAACTATTATTGCCGATAAAAAAGCTTTTCCTTCTCCCACCAGCATCACTTGATCAACTACCGAATCAGTGGAAATTGCTAATTCAATATCAGAAGGTGGTACTTTTTCACCGTTCGATAAAACGAGAATTTCTTTTAATCTGCCGGTAATATAGATATGGCGATTAATAATTTTTGCTTTATCACCTGTGTGCAACCAATTATCTTCATCAATTATTTGATGTGTAGCCTCATCATTATTCCAATAGCCCATCATCATACCCGGGCTATTTACTAATAATTCATCATTTTCACCGAGTTTTACTTCAACATCTATTAGTGGTTGGCCAACACTTCCTGGTTCATTATCATCTAACTCGTTAGTACAAATTACCGGACTTGTTTCAGTCATACCGTAACCTTGAGATATTTGTAACCCCAGACCAATAAATGTTTTTGCGATATCAAGTGATAATGGCGCGCCACCACTAACAGCCAAACGCATCCGGCCACCTAGCTTTGACATTATTTTTCCTGCAACTAACAAATTCAGTATTGGCCAGAACAGTTGCTTTATACTCCATGACACTCTATTTTGGGAATATAAGAAACGTTGCCAACCTACAATGACTGATTGATTAAACAAAAAACTGGCTACTTTGGGTTTTTGGCTTAAACCTAATTGTATTTTATTATAAACACGTTCAAATATTCTCGGGACAGTGACTAATATCGTTGGTTTGATAGTCTGTAGATCTTCGCCTAATAATTCAATTGAACGGGCATAAGCAACTTTAGCGCCACTCATAACCGGTAAATAATAGCCTACTGTTCTTTCAAACATATGTGACAGTGGCAGGAAAGATAAAAAAATATCTTCTGGTATAAAATCTTCAGTGGCAGAACAAGCATATGTATTCCAAAGAATATTTTTATGACTTAGCATGACACCTTTGGGTCTACCGGTAGTGCCTGAAGTAAAAACTATTGTAGCCAATGAATTTTGGTCCATATCCACCGGCTCTGGTAAAACCTCAGAGGCGTTTGAAACCCATTTATCAAGTCGACTATAACGATCATTTTCTGTGTCGGTAACAGCATCAATTGAAATAAATTTTTTAATACTTGATAAATGCATCATCGCTTCATTAAGTATTAACCATTGCTCTTCGGATTTAAAAACAATTAATTTAACTTCGGTACTTTTAATTATATAGCCGGTATTCTCAGCACGATCATTAATATATAAAGGAACAACAATTAACCCTAAATTAAATGCAGCTTGATCGCAGACAACCCATTCTTTACAGTTTGGTAACATAATAGCAATTCGATCACCTTTACTCAGACCTTCTTGCTTCATCATATTTGACCATTGCGCCACTAACAGTGACATTTCATGCCAGGTAGTATTTTCCCAACGTGATAATTCATTATTATATTGTTGATATGCAATGCTATCCGGACTTCTTTCAACTCGTGTTAAAAATAGTTGATGCAAGCTGCTCAAATTTTGGTAAGGAATATAATCAGTTAGTTGACTCAAGTTTTTCTACCTTTAAGAAAATACAGTTGACCAGCCTTCATCTGGTTTAAATCGGTCACCAAGCGTGTGTTGTAATTGTTCAATTTTTTTCAACAATTGATCACTGCCTCTCGATTCAGTGTAATGAATAGGCCCACCTCTAAAGGGAGCAAAACCTGTGCCAAAAATGATTCCGGCATCAACCATATCTTTAGATTCAACAACACCATCACGTAAGCAAGATATCGCTTCATTAACCAAAATCAGAATAAGTCGTTCACTAATATTAGCGGGTATAACTGTAGATTTATCTTGTTTTTGTTTGACCGGTTTCCCTTTTTGAAATTCGTAAAATCCTTGACCGGTTTTCTTACCGAGTTTCTTTTGGTTAACTAAATCTTTTAGAATAGAAGGAACTGATATATCCATACTTTCAGATAGTATTTCAGCTACATGCAGGCATATATCTAAACCAACGGTATCGGCTAATTCAATAGGGCCCATTGGCATACCAAATTCTAATGCCGCCTTATCAATTGCTTGCGCCGGTACTCCTTCATCGATCATGATCACTGCCTCCATTAAATAAGGCATTAATATTCGATTAACTAAAAATCCTGGCGTACTATTAACAATTAGTGGAAGCCGATCTATTTTCTTGGTAAATGAAGCCGCTTTATTATAAACATCTTCATCTGTTTTCGCGGTTTTAACAATTTCAACTAAGGGCATCATGGCAACGGGGTTGAAAAAATGCAGTCCAACCAATCGATTTGGAGATTTTAAAACAGTACTCAATTTTTCTATCGGTATACTCGAAGTATTCGTTGCTAAAATAGCACCTTCTTTCATCCTGGGTTCAATCTCTTTATATAGATTTTGTTTTGCATCCAGATCTTCAAAAATGGCTTCTATTACAATATCAGCCTGCGGTAGGCTAATTCCCTTAAAATCAGGTATTAGTCGATCAAGAGCATGTTGTACCAGCCTAGGATTCTTCAGTCTTCGTTTATATAACTTGTATGCTCGCTGAATAACTCGGGCAAGGGTTTCATGATCTTGGTCTTGAATAGTAACATTAAACCCTTTTAATGCGCACCAGGCTGCAATATCACCACCCATAATGCCGCCACCAATAACATGAATATGTGTTGGTGAGTATTTTATTTTTGAACCTGAATTTTTTAGTTGCTCTTTTAATTTAAAAACACGAACCATATTCTGTGCCGTTTTTCCTACCAGTAACTTTGCTATGGAGTTAGCTTCTTCCTCAAGCATTTTTTTAGGGTTATCGTAATAATGCACCCAAAGATCGATAAGTGCATAAGGAGCAGGGTAGTGCACTCTACTGGCTTTTTTAGCAACATTTTTTTCAAAAATTTTAGCAACTAATGGTCTAATAAATTTGTAGTTTATAATTTTATTCAATAATTTATTCGGAGCCGGCTTTTTTGGTTTCATTACAATGCTTCTAGCTGCATTAATAAAATGCCGTTTCGGTACAGCATAATCAATAAAACCCATTTTTTTAGCGACTTTGGATATGTAACTTTTCCCTGTTAGCATTGCAGTCATACCATTCATAGGACCAGCAGCTCGAATCATTCTCAAGCTTCCGCCAAAACCAGGATGTATTCCTAATAACACTTCAGGTAATCCAAGACGTGTTTTCGGATCATCCTCAGCTATTCTGTAATCACATGCTAATGCTAATTCCAGCCCGCCACCTAAACAATGCCCGTGAATTAAAGCAACGGTAGTGCATTTTAAATCTTCAATAGCATTCATAATTTTATGGCCGCGCTGAATTGCTAACAAAGCATCTTGCTCTGATTCAAATTTAGTAAATTCGTTAATATCTGCGCCGGCAATAAACCCGGATTCTTTACCAGATGAAAATATTACACCCTTAGGAAGATCTTGTTTTATTAAATCAAGTTCTTGTTCGAGTTCTTCAAGAACTTCTTTTGATAGAACATTGGTTTTAGAATTTTCCTTATTTATTTCTAGCCAGTGAATACCATCATCATCTCGATGTACATTCCAGTTTTTATACTTTTCGGTATTCATAAATTAAATTCCCTCGACTCTTTCAATTAATATCGCACCACCTTGTCCACCACCAATGCACAGGCTGGCAATACCTTGTTTTGAGTTCATTCTTTTTAAAACACTAAATAAATGTAAAACAATTCTGGCACCAGAAGCACCAACAGGGTGCCCAAGACTAACGCCACCACCATCAACATTTAGTTTTTCAATATCGATTTCACCGAGTGCAGATTTTAATCCTAACTCTGTTTTGCAATACGTTTCATCCTTCCACGCTTCAATATTAGCAAGCACCTGTGTTGCAAAAGCTTCATTAATTTCCCAATAATCAATATCGGAAATTTCCAGGTTATTCCTCTTTAATAAAGGTGTCATCGCATGAACAGGGCCCAAGCCCATTTGAGCTGGTTCCAGACCTGCCCATTCAGAATCAAGCAGTTTACCGATTACCGGGAGATCATATTTCTTAACTGCTTTTTCGCTAGCCAAAATCAATATCGATGCACCATCAGTAATTTGAGCGCTGTTGCCGGCAGTCACTTTACCAAAATGCCGATCAAATACCGGACGTAACTTTGCTAAACCTTCAACATTTGAATCTTTACGAACACCATCATCTTTATTATAAAATTTTCCATTGGTACTATAGAGCGTATCAATTTCATCCAGATAATTATTGTCCTGGGCTGCAGATAAACGATGATGGCTTTCACTGGCATAGCTATCCATAGTTGCTCGATCAATATTAAACTTATAGGCAAGATTTTCAGCCGTTTGTCCCATCGATAAGCCGACAACAGGGTCAGTAAGGCCTCTTAGTAATCCTATAATGGGTTTTAAATGTTTTAATCGCAGTTGAGTAATTGTTTTTATTTTTGCCATGAATGTTTTACTGGCATATAAATCACTTAACCAATTAACCATTGTATCATTAAATAATATAGGTGCATGGCTCATGGACTCAACGCCGCCGGCAAGAACAATTTCGGCCTTACCCGTTCCGATGTCTTTCATGGCACAATCCAATGCTTGTAGGCCAGATGCGCAATTTCGTTGTACTGTCCAGGCAGGCACATGCTTACCACAGCCTAATCGTAATGCAATGATACGTGCGATATTAGCTTCATCAGGGCCGGGCATAACACAACCCATGATAACTTCATCTATATTTTCAGCTTTGAATTTTTGTCTTGCCATTAGAGGGCGAGCACAACCCAGAGCCAGATCAATTGCTTTAAATGGACCAGGACGACCTCGCGCTTTAAGAAACGGGGTGCGACTACCATCAACAACATATACCGCTCGAAGTTGACTGTCTTTTTTTCTGCTTGTGGTTGTTTCTTTTGAAGTTGTTTTAGTTCCGGCTGCAACAGTTTTCTTTTTTGACGTTTTTTTCTTAATAGCTGCCATTTTTACTCCAATTAGATTGAAAAAATTTAAAAATTAAATAAAAATCATTATCAGGTTTTTAGATTATTTGGAAAATCATCCACCTTGATAACATCACTTCGAGCCTGTTCGGCAATTCGTAATAACTCAGCTTCATCTTTAGTAATAATAGCTTTTTGAATTGCCGCTTCAATCATACCATCCATACCTTTGAATCCAGCATCAAAACCTCGTAATTCACGGTACACTTTCTTTTCGATGTGTTCTGCTGTTATTATTTTAACTAAAGCATCATCAATTCTGGCAACTTGTTGTGTTGTATCGTTAGGAATAAACATTCCCTTGCTTAACCGATCTCGAGCTTCTGAAGGAGATAATAATAATTCAGCAATCTTCGATCCCAACTCATCGGATGGAGGATAAAACTGTCGTCCCAATGGGAAAATTAATAATCGAACAATCCAGGATACTGGTTTTAACGGCAGGTTTGATAACACGCCATCCATTTTATTCTGTATTGTATATAAAGTGTCTTCGCATACCCAACGAAGTAGGGGTATATCCTCTTTATGCGATCCTTGATCTTCAAAACGTTTTAGAACGGCCGTAATAAGATATAATTGACTCAAAATATCAGCAAGCCTTCCAGAAATTTTCTCTTTCCGTTTTATTGAACTTCCTAATAACATTATTGATGTGTCGGCTAATAGTGCAAATGCAGCACTTAAACGCGTCACGTGTTGATAGTAACGACGTGTCTTTCCTGTCGCACCAACAAAAACAAAAAATGAACTGGTAAGGGCATGATAGAATGAGCGATAGGCATTACTAATAAAATAACGTATGTGCCCAAATAAAGCCCGATCAAATTTTTCAAGTGAATCATTCGAATCGGTAGTATTGATAGCTTCCATTTCTTGAAATATATAGGGATGCGATCTAACTGCACCTTGTCCAAAAACAATCATTGAGCGTGTTAAAATATTTGCACCTTCTACAGTAATACTGACAGGAATAGCTTGATAAGCTCGTCCCATTATATTTTGCGGTCCTAAACATATTCCGGCACCACCCAGAACATCCATAGCATCATTTACTGTTTTACGCATAATTTCAGTAAGATTGTATTTCACAATTGCAGAAATAACTGAAGGTTTCTCGCCACGATCCAGAGCTGTTGCCGTTAATGTTCTGGCTGCATCCATTTTGTACGTTGCGCCTGCAATTCTGGCAAGTGCTTCTTGTACACCTTCAAAACGACCAATAGGCAATTTAAATTGACGACGTATTCTTGCATAGCCACCAACTGTGCGACTTGCTAATTTACCGGCTCCAGTAGATAGTGCAGGCAATGAAATAGAACGACCATCAGCAAGGCATTCCATTAACATCCGCCAACCTTGACCAGCACCACTAACACCACCTATTAACCAGTCGATGGGTATAAACACATCATTACCACTATTAGGCCCATTCATGAACATAACGTTCAAAGGCAAATGCCGACGACCGATAATAACACCCGGTGTATTGGTTGGTATTAGAGCACACGTTATACCCAGTGATTCTTTATCTCCAATTAAATGTCCGGGATCATATAATTTAAAAGCTAACCCAAGAAGAGTAGCCACGGGACCAAGCGTAATGTAACGTTTTTCCCAGGTAAGTTTGACACCTAACACATCTTTTTTGCCATCGTAATCTTGTTTGCAAACAATCCCGAAATCAGGGATGGCTCCTGCGTCACTACCGGCATCCGGACTGGTTAAAGCGAAGCAGGGGATTTCTTCGCCCTTTGCCAATCGAGGTAAATAATATTTTTTCTGTTCATCAGTACCATATTCCAGAATTAATTTCCCAGGCCCAAGTGAATTTGGCACCATAACAGTCACTGCAGCAGCCACACTTCGTGTTGAAACTTTCATAACTATTTCAGAATGCGCTAATGCTGAAAAATCTTTACCACCATATTGTTTCGGAATAATTAAGCTTAAAAATCCCTCATCTTTAATATATTGCCAAACATCTTCGGTCAAATCGTAATCTTTATGATTTAAGTCCCAATCATCCAACATCTCACATAATGTGTTTACCGGACCATCGATAAATGCCTGTTCTTCTTCTGTAAGATAACCCGGCTTTGATTGCCTGATTTTTTTCCAATTTGGTTTGCCACTAAATAGTTCTCCGTCCCACCAGACTGTGCCGGCATCAATAGCATCTTTTTCAGTGTCAGACATCGGTGGAGTGATTCGTTTAAAAAAATTATAAACGGGTAATGTAATCCATCTAATACGCCAATTATCACGAGGATTCGAGTTTGAATCCGTCGTACTTGATGTTTTCATTTAAAACTCCTGTTGATACATATTAAATAAAATGAAGTGTCATATCTTATAATAGGATCGGATCTTCAGAATCAAAGACCCTGGATCAATATATTTTCTCTATTTATAATTCATTAATATTAAATAACTATTAATGTAACCATTATAAAATAATAATAGACTATAATTAGTAACTTACTTAATATTTCTAGAAGGATTCGAGTATTGAAACCGCACTACTCATAACATTTTCAGAAGTATAAAAGTGCGGCGAAAAGCGGATACCACCACCACGATAGGCACACATCACTTTATTTTCCATAAGAAACTGATAAAGCCGTTGATGATAGAGACCATCCTTTTCATGAAACCGAAAAGTAACAATACCCGCAAATCGATTCTCATCTCTGTCGGTCAGTATTGTCGTTTTAGGAACATTATCAAGTAAGGTGAATAAATATTGTACATTAGCGCGTAAACGCGCTTCGAGTTCTATCATACCAACGTCATTAATTAACGACAAACTGGCGGATAAAGCATGAATCCCTAACATATTAGGACTACCACACTCGAATCGTCGAGCACTTTTCGCACTCTTCCAAGTTACTTGTTCAAAGTCGTGTGGATTTTCTATCATTCGCCAACCAAATTGATGTAATTGCAGTGTTTCGAGATGCTTTGAACAACAATAAAACAACGCTAAACCTTCCGGTGCCAGCATCCATTTATGTCCATCAGCCATTAAGAAATCAATTTTGCATTCCTGCACATCAACACGCATTGCACCAATACTTTGAATTGCATCAACACAAAATAAACACTGTTTATCACTGCAAGCCTGACCTAATTTCGCTAGATCCAGCCTTAATCCGGTTGAATACTGCACTGAACTAATCGATAAAATTCGTGTGTTACGGTCAATTTTGTTTATTAAAGCATCCTCAGGACTATCAGAACTGTCTAAATCAACCAAAATGATATTAACACCTTGATTAATAAGTGATTCCCAGACGATTCTGTTAGACGGAAATTCCTGATCGCTGATTACGACATTATCACCGGATTGCCATTGAATACCATGAGCAACAACGGATAACGCTTCTGAGGTATTTTTAAGCAAAGCAATTTCTTCAGTTGAAACAGCATTTATGAGCTCGGCTAACTGTTGGCGCAACTGAGTTTCAGTTTTAACCCAACCCAGGTAGTTAAATGAGCCCATCTGGTGATTTTCATCGGCAAAATCGCATATTGCCTGCTTTGTTCGAGCCGGCCAGGGAGAGACTGCTGCATGGTTTAAATAATAAATATCCGGTTTTAAGTTAAATTCAGTGTTAATAAGTTGGTTTAAAGCGTTATTATTTAACATATTTAGGTTCCATTCAGAGTCATCAGCTTTATCGTAACAATAAGAGTTCAAAATATCAGACAATAGTATATGAACTGTTTTACAGAACAAACATATTTTGCTGAAGCGTTTAAATACCCTTTAAGATTTATGAAAACACTGTATTATTAACGCAAAAAAAAAAGAAACTAACTCTATTTATTTCAATAGCTTGAAAGTAGTTGTTTGTTTAGAATTAACAAATATCTATTTTAAAACTAAAAACAGAAAAACAATAAATTTAAATGAAAAAACAAAAAGACATACAACAACTGCATCAATACTTAAGTAACCATATTATTGGACAAAAACGTCTTCTCGAAAGTCTAATGATTAGTTTATTAACGGGAGGGCATGTATTAGTTGAAGGTTTACCCGGTTTAGCAAAAACAACTTCAATTAAAACTCTGGCAAATGGTGTTCATGCCGGGTTTAATCGAATTCAGTTTACTCCTGATCTATTGCCAAGCGACCTAACTGGTTCTGAAATTTATAACCCGGAAACTCGAAAATTCGATTTCCAAAAAGGCCCCTTATTTAGTGAAATTGTTTTAGCGGATGAGATTAATCGTGCACCAGCAAAAGTTCAATCTGCACTACTAGAAGCAATGCAGGAAAAACAAATAACCATTGGCACCAAGACGCACAAATTACCTGAGTGCTTTATGGTGATGGCAACACAAAACCCAATCGAACAATCAGGTACTTATCCCTTACCAGAAGCACAACTGGACAGATTCTTGATGCATGTCATTGTCGATTACCCAAATGAAGAAGAAGAATTAGAAATATTAAAGGCAGATCAAAAGAAATCAGTTAATGCAAAAGGACAACACAGTCTAACGTCTATTGCTACCATCCAGGCTGCAAAACAAGATTTAGCAGAAATTCATATTGAGGAACAACTTCAACGGTATATAGTGTCAATTGTACTCTCAACACGTAATGCAGGTAAATGGATCAAAGAAGCAAAAGACTGGATAGAAGTAGGCGCTTCTCCGAGAGCAAGTATGGCAATATCAAAGGCAGCAATCGCTCATGCCTATCTTGATAATAGAGATTACGTTACACCCGATGATATTATGGCAATAGCACATAATTGTTTACGTCATAGAATCATCCTAAGTATTCAGGCTGTTATGGCAAAAGTAGATAAGAATGATTTGATTTCCAAGTTATTAAAAGCTGTTCCAATACCATAATTAATTAAGATGCTTTTTAATACGAAAACAAAGAAAAATAAATTACTGTCGCTGTTGCAAAATAAAGCAACAATATCTCCTGACGCAACTGTTTTGAACGATACTGAAATAGATGAATTGTTAGCCGAATATTTTACAACAGCAATGCGCTCACCTGAACAAAAAAGCCTAAAAAATCAGGGCGAATATCAATCTAAGTTACGAGGCAGCGGGCTTGAATTTGAAGAGCTTCGGTTATATCAACCAGGAGATGACATAAGAACAATCGATTGGAAAACAACAGCACGACTAAATAAACCCTATGTAAGGATCAATAAAAAAGAGCAAAGTTCTTCAATCTTGATTTTTTTAGATTATAGTAATTCAATGCATTTTGGAACCAGGAAACGATTAAAGTCTTCTCAAGCAGCACGTCTTGCAGTTTTACTGATAGCAAAAGGTTTAAAGAAAGAAACTGATATTACCATTGCGATTTTCAATGGATTTAAAACCGATTTTTATAAAAAAGTATCCGGTTCAAGACATATATTTGAATTAATCTCAAATGTAAACAAATCAACACTTAAAACAAATAAGATAGAATCTAAAAAGAATTTTACACGCTCTTTAGAGGGTATTGCAGTTATACCAAACAGTTATGAGAATGTTTATATAATGAGTGATTTTAAAAGCCTGACTAAATCATCATTACCCGCTATAGCCAGTTTGGCCTCCTACGGAATTATCAAGTTAATCAAAATTACTGATCCCGTTGAATATAACTTACCCAAAATAGGGCGGACCAATTTTTATGATACGACGTCTAATAAATTTATTAGCATTAACACTAACTCATCAAAATTAAGAAAAGAATTAATGCAAGCTATGGAAAAGCGAGATCATGCTCATAATATTATTGCAGAAGAAATAGGATTAAAAATAAATCACTGCTCAACAACTGATGACACACTGAAATTTTTTATACGAGCCGGGATGAATTTATAAACGACATGGACATTTATGACATTATAATTGAGCCGCCACCTAGTGAAGCATTCGCGCTATTCGATGACAATCTCATCAGTATAATAATATTTTCTGTCACTGCCTTAATCGCAATATTAACAACACTTTATTATCGAAAATATATCGCAATTTGCACTCTTCATTATATATCCATGTTATTAAAACAAAAAAAAATTACTTATAAAGGTTTTGCATTTCTTTTGGCACGAATTCTTTGCTTTCGACATAAAACCAATACCATATCCAAGAAAGATCCTCCTTTTAAAAGTTCTAAGAAAAAACATTTTTTATGGATAGCACTGATAGATACTCTTAATGATGTTCGGTATAGCAAAACGAAAGTATCGGTAAATTCACAGTTAAAACTACAGAAAACCGCATTAGAATGGCTTCGACACTCTTGACAGCTAATTTTATTTTTTTATTTCCCTATTGGCTAATTGGATTGCCAGTGTTGTGGGTATTAGGGTTATTTATTTTAAGATATTATAATAAAAATAGCGCAATACAAGATAATATAATTTATCAACATACCAGCATCAATATACTTTCTAATACTGCAGAAATCATTTACAAAAAAAATAATATGTATTTCATATTATTTTTAGTTGGTCTCAGCTTTTCAATTCTAACACTTGCCAGACCGCAGTCTTTTAGTGACTGGATACCTGAAAAACCCATCGGCCATGAAGTAGTTTTACTTATCGACATCTCGCAAAGTATGAGTATTCGCGATTATAGTTACAATGGCAAAAATATTACTCGGTTTGATGTTTTAAAAGGGATCGTTACAAAATTTATCTCAGACAGGCCAAACGATCATTTTTCAATTGTTGTTTTTTCCAGTAAAGCTGCAACTTTAGTTCCTATGACAGAAGATAATAA
>JBGMRJ010000029.1:21720-28384 GCA_048061315.1 Gammaproteobacteria bacterium | reverse complement strand
ATGGAAATTATAAAATTTATTCACGTTTCTTGTGCCGCGCTTAGTATTTCGGGTTTTATACTGCGCGGTATCTGGATGATGAACCAATCACCCTATTTACAAAAAACGTGGGTTAAAATTTCACCTCATGTTATTGATACATTGTTATTACTAAGCGCGATTATTCTTGCTATAAATCTATCCGTAAATCCTCTAGTGCAATTTTGGTTGTTAAGTAAAATTATTGCCTTAATTGCATATATCGTTCTTGGTTTGATTGCCCTGCGATTAGGGACGACCATGCTGCAACGAAAATTAGCCTGGGTAACTGCCATACTGGTGTTCGCTTATATTGTTCTTGTCGCGATTATGAAGCAAAGCTTGCCAATTCTGTTATAAAAAACCTTCACAATATGATTTGCAATGCAGTTGTGGAATGTTTTTCATCAATTTATCGTGTTATATTTAAAGCATGGACTGGGGAAAGAACAGTAACGTAAAATCACACTCTAAACACGATCGTTTTGAGTCGGTTGTTCGTCCACATATCAATGCCCTATATCAAACAGCCTATCGTTTTTGTGGTAATCAAGCTGATGCCGAGGATCTTATTCAGGATTTATTGCTTAAACTATATCCAAAATACGATGAGATGTTAAAAATTGAAAATCTTAAATCCTGGATGTCGCGGGTTTTATACCATTTGTACATAGACACAATACGTCAAAATGATCGACGCCCTGATATTTCAGCTGAAATTGACCCGGACACAGTTCTTGATGAATTGAATACTAACGGTTCCTCACCGGAGATAGAATTATCTAACCTATTGATTCAAAAAGATATTTATAGTGCAATGCAAAACTTAAATGCAAATCAGAAGGCGTTGGTGGTGTTACACGATATAGAGGAGTATACCCTGCCAGAACTGTCAAAAATGCTTGAGACACCAGTTGGTACGCTTAAATCGCGTTTACATCGAGCTCGTGCGTCATTAAGAGAAACATTGCAAAAAAGACCCTATAAAATGGAACCATTTGCAAAAATTAAGCGTGTTATTAAGTAGCAGGATAATTATGATGAAATGCAACGATTTACAACAGCGATTAGATGACTATTTGGATGGTGAGCTCGATCCTCTATTGGTAACGATGCTTGAACAGCATATTGTTAGCTGTGATAGTTGTAATACAACAGTAAAACAGGCTCAGCGATTACTACCCGAATTAAAGCAGTTTAGTACTAATTTTGGCAATATCCCCGACAGCAAATTTATAGCGAGTGCCTTTCAAAAAGTAAGAACTCAATATCCTGAAGGGAAAACAAATAATAGCTGGCTTAAAGTTAATGTAAAAACTGGTTTTGCAACTGCAATTGCTGCTGGTTTTACAGTATGGGTGGTTTTGGCAACATTCATTTTACCTGCACTGAATTCTGATACTGTGGTAACTAATTTAGCCGTTATAAATCAAACTTCAGAAAATATATCTACCTTGAATATTGGCGTTGATGAAATTCGAGTCATTCGATTAGCCATTAATACACAAGATGAATTTGATAAAGTAACATTATCTGTTATTTTACCAAAACACGTTGTATTAGATGGGCATAAAGATAAGCATAAACTGATCTGGGATACCAGGTTAGCTAAGGGTAATAATATTTTACGTATACCCTTAAAAGCTACAGGTTATGGACAAGGTAATTTTATAGCTCAGATAACACATAATGGCAAAGTAAAAACATTTAGAGTGTTTTTAAAGTCTCAGAAACCGGATTTGTCAGACATTCATATTACGGAAATACAAGTTTAATTTTTTACACGAAAGGTACTAAAATGAAAAAATTATTAATAACACTTTTTACGAGTTTAATATTCTTTTTTCCCTTAACGGCAATAGCATCTCCAGATCTGGAAGATGTCACTATGTCGATGATGGATGATGATTCTTCATCTAGCGATGCAACTGAAATTGATGTGCCGGGTGATGATGGTATTAATCATGATTTAGATGATGACAGTTCACATTCCAGCAGTAGTGATGATTCAAGTAATGACTCGAGTGATTCTGATGATGCCTCAGATTCAGATGATGGTAATGAAGTTGACGAGGTCGATGAACCAGACGAAGTTGATGAACCAGACGAAGTCGATGAACCGGAAGAAATCGAAGAGCCAGAAATCGAAGATCCGGAAGACGGTCAGGATCCAGTTCCCCCTGCTGGTGGTGCCGGTGGAGGAGCAGCTTAATTTAAGCTAACTTTAAACCAGGCAAAATCCGATCCTCTCTGTTTACAGAGGGGATTTTTTTTGTCAGAATGATTCTAAATTGCATACTGCATTTGAAATTATCTGGAGTCGTTTAGTGTTTAGTGCCACCCGCATATTAAGGGCTGTTGTAATATTATTGTGTATTTTTACTCCAATACAATCATTTAGTGAAAATGTGTTGAATGATTTTGATTTTGGGAAAAAAGCATTTAAAAAACAGAACTACCAACAGGCATTACAATTTTTTGAACAAGCAAAAAGTAATGGAATTGATTCAATATCTCTAACCTACAATCTGGCAGTAACACATTACAAACTTGAGAATTATAAACAATCACAAGTTTATTTCATTGAAATTCAAAAAATACCCCGAATGACGAATTTAGTGAAATATAATTTAGGCTTAATAGAATTAAAGCTGAATAATAATAAACAAGCTACTGAGTTTTTTAATTATGTATACCATAACACTAAAAAAACTAAACTAAAGTCATTATCGAAAAAACAACTTGAACTTCTAGGTTATCAATTTAAAAAGAAAAACAAACATCGAATTAAAAGTAGAGTTGCAATACTTGTAGGGCATTCGGACAATGTTTCAAGTATTTCAACAGGAACTGCTAGTGGTAAAGCGGATAATTTTAATGTTTATGCTGCAAAATTAGAAGCCGCAATAACAAATTCATTTGAGCAAGGTTTAACAGCAAGGGTACGTTATTACTCTCAAGTTTATTCGGTAGTTAAACAATTTGATTATGACGAGATTGAAGCAAAAATAGCTTATAATTTTATTAATGGTCATTACAGAAATAATATTGCATTATTTTCTAAGCAAAGTGATTTATCAAGTAACTCTTATCAAACAACTATCGGAATCGATGCTAAATTTAAAGGAAACGTTAGCAGAACTGATTATTTTACATTTCGAGCGCGTTATGAAGATATAAGTGATGATAGTAAAAAATACACTTACCTGGTTGGAACCCGGCAACGATATCGGGTCGATTATCAATTTAAAAATAATCATAATATAAATCGTTTTTGGTATCAATTTGAAACGAATGATCGCAAAGATGACTTTATTAAATACAGTTATTCACCTCTACGTCACACAATTCGTTATACATATGAATTAAAGTTTTATAAGCATTGGCGATGGCGTGCTGGAGCTGAATATAGAAAGAGTTTTTATCCCGATAAACCACTAATATTCAGGGAAGATGATCGTATTCGATATTTAACGACACTTGATTATAAATTCTCTAAAATGTGGGATATTCAAGGTGTATATGAATATCGTGATAATCAGTCAACTGTCGATAAATATGTTTATAAACGAAATGTTTATTTTGTCAATTTAAATTGGCGTTACTAAATATTTTTATTACTATATTAATTTCAACTCAATTCTTTAATTAGGTCATCACGATTAACTATTGGGGCCAGACAATTTTTTCCTTGACAAACATAAGCAATACAAGGCTTATCAGAAAGATAATTATCAAATAGCGCTGATATCGAATGAACAGTTTTATTTACAGGGATGTTAAAGCATAATTGATTTGGCTTGTAATTTTCAGAGCTGATTGTAACAAAATCAGAAATTGAATTTTTATTAGTGCCACGAATTATAATAATTTTTGCAGGATATAGATATTCTTCTACAGCATGTAGCATCGCGCCATGTGCAGCTGGGTAACTTAAAATTTGAGACCAGGCATTTTGCAGGCATTTTTCACTTGCTTCGATATAATCTGAATTGGCAATAAGATGTCCTAATCGTGACAGCGATAGAGCCGCTATTCCATTACCAGAAGGTATCGCTTCATCGGCATAGACTTTCGGACGTTGAATTAGTTTTTCATGATCATTGGCGGTAAATAAAAATCCGCCTGAATTTTTGTCTTCGAAAAATTCAAGTAAGGTATCGGCGATATCAATAGCAAATAATAAATCCTTATCACGCCAGCGAGTTTGCAGCGATTCCAAAAGGGCATCCAGCATAAACGCATAATCGTCCAGATAGGCCATTATGTGGGTTTTACCATCTTTATGAGTTGCAAATAATCGTTTGTTATTAAACAGTGTAGAATATATAAAATCTATAGCGTTTTGAGCGGATGATATATAGTTATTATTATTTTGTAATCTTCCTGTTAACATCATACCTTTGATCATTAAGCCGTTCCATGATGTCAGTATTTTTTCATCCCGATTGGGTTGAGCGCGTTGCTCACGAGAGTTATATAACTTATTTTTAGCAGACAACACGAATATCTCTATTTCATGTTCTGAATTATTTTCTTTTGAAGCCAACTCACTTATTGTTTGAGTTATGTGGAAGTGCCAATATCCTTCAAAATTGGCTTTAGCATTAAGACCATATAATTTTGAGAAATACTCATACTCTTTATTATTTAGAATAATTTTTACTTCATCGATGTTCCAACGATATGTTTTACCTTCTTCGCCTTCGGTATCGGCATCGAGTGTTGAATAGTATCCACCTTGGGGGGATTGCATTTTGTTTATTACCCAATCTGCAGTTTCTGTTGCGATTCGGGAAAATGTTTTATTATTAAATAAAATACTGGCCTGACTGTATAGTGCCAACAATGGACCATTGTCATATAACATCTTTTCGAAATGTGGAATTTGCCAGTAATCATCAACAGAATACCGAAAAAAACCGCCACCCAATTGATCATAAATTCCACCGGAGGCCATGGCATGTAATGAAAGATAAACCATTTCCTTTGCTGCGTTGTCACTATTCCCATTGTGTGATGTTAGTAACCAGTGGCGGATTAAGCGCTCTAAATTAGTCGGGTGAGGAAACTTAGGTGCTTTACCAAAACCGCCATAGCGTTTATCAAAGGTATCGCCTAACTGTTTACGTGCTTGATCGAGAACTTGGGCTTTAATTTCTTTGAGATTACTATTTTCTGAATCACTCATTTTAGAAAAAGCAGATAAAATTGAGTCTGATTGCTCCAGAATTTTGAGTTTATTGTCTTGATAAAATTGAGCCACATTTTTTAAAATATCAGGAAATGCCGGCATACCGTGTTTTTCACTATTTGGGAAATACGTTCCAGCAAAAAAAGGGACTTGATCTTCAGGTGTTAAAATAACCGTAAGCGGCCAGCCTCCACCACGTTGATTTAAAAATTGATGTGCGGTTTGGTATATTTTGTCTAAATCAGGTCTTTCTTCCCGATCTACTTTTATATTTATAAATAACTCATTCATAACCTCGGCAATATCGGGATTTTCAAAGGACTCATGAGCCATCACATGACACCAATGACAAGCTGAATAACCGATTGACAATAATATTAGTTTTTTTTCAGATTTAGCCTTATTTAGTGCCAAATCTCCCCACGGGTACCAGTTCACCGGGTTATTCGCATGTTGGAGCAAATAGGGGCTGGTTTCATTACTAAGTTGATTGGTGTATTTTTCTGACATTTTTTTAAACTAATAGATAAGGATTCGATATTATTATAAGTGTATAATGACTGTATTGTATATTTGTATTGGGTCGTAAACTCCTTACTTTAAAATTGTTATTAATAATGGATTTTAGAAATGCGTGTAGATTTTGATCAAGTAGCTTTTTCACTATTTGGTATGAGTGTTCATTGGTACGGCATATCCTACTTAGTGTCATTTATTCTGGGTTGGCAATTTTTAAGATGGCATTCCAATAAAAATAAATTTTATGGTTGGACTCCGGTTGAAGCTGATGATTTTTTATTTTATGCAGGACTGGGTGTTATTTTAGGTGGCAGACTGGGTTATGTGTTTTTCTATAATTTTTCAGTTTTCCTTGATGATCCAATTATGTTGTTTCAAGTTTGGAAAGGCGGCATGTCGTTTCATGGCGGTCTTTTAGGCGTTCTGGTTGCTGTGTGGTTTTTTGCTAAAAAAACCAATAAAAGTTATTTTGAAGTCATTGATTTTGCTACGCCAGCATTTCCTATTGGCTTATTCTTTGGACGGTTAGCAAATTTTGTCAATGGCGAATTATGGGGTAAGGAAACCGATGTCCCCTGGGCAATGATATTCCCACGTGGTGGTGAAGTTTTACGTCATCCTAACCCTCTTTATGAAGCCTTTCTTGAAGGCCTGGTAATGTTTATAGTGTTATTTGTTTTTTCACAAAAACAACGTCCCTTACGTTCTGTTGCAGCATTGTTTGCAATATTGTATGGAGCCTTCCGCTTTATCATTGAATTTGTTCGGGTACCGGATGCACACCTCGGTTATTTAGGCTTTGGCTGGTTAACGATGGGGCAGATATTGAGCATACCGTTATTTTTAGTTGGGGTTGTGGTGTTCTGGATGGCTTATCGAGAAGATTCGAAATCTTAGCCGCAAAGAAAATCAAAAACTATTTTTACTTATTTA
>JBGMRJ010000029.1:17061-21620 GCA_048061315.1 Gammaproteobacteria bacterium | reverse complement strand
AGAAGATTCGAAATCTTAGCCGCAAAGAAAATCAAAAACTATTTTTACTTATTTACACTGCTGTCTCGTTAACTTTCTAGCGAGCACAAAAGTAAGGATATGGAACGGGTGTTACCGCAATTAATTCAAACGTAGACACAGCTTGAACTCTATCGACATCTTGATTTGTTAACGGGACAGCAGTGACTTATTATAAATTGATTTTTGTTTTCTCTCGCTCTTTGCGACAAGGTGAATTGCAAAGCAAGAGATAGTGTCCTGGGGTTCAAAAAATATCAATGCCTAAAATGCCGCATCCCGGTAAAGACCATCGCAATATCATTTTCATCAGCAGCTGCAATAACTTCTTCATCACGCATTGAGCCACCCGGTTGAATGACGGCGGTAATACCAACACTCGCAGCATTGTCTAAACCATCTCTAAATGGAAAAAATGCATCCGATGCCATGACTGAGCCTTTAACATCCAATTTTGCATGTTCGGCTTTGATACCGGCAATTCGTGCTGAATTAACCCGGCTCATTTGTCCGGCACCGACGCCTATGGTCATTGAATTTTTTGCATAAATAATGGCATTCGATTTAACAAATTTACTGACTTTCCAGGCAAAGATAAGATCCTGCATTTCTTTTTCGGTTGGTGCGCGTTTTGTTACTACGTTTAATTCGTTATATAAAAGCTGATCACTTTGTTGAACTAATAAACCGCCATTAACGCGTTTAAAATCAAGTCGAGGCATTGTCGTTTCTGACCATTTGCCACAAACCAGTAGTCGCACATTCTTTTTGGCTTTAATGGTTTCAATTGCATCTGGGGCTGCATCCGGGGCAATAATAACTTCAACAAATTGACGTTCGATAATAGCTTGTGCCGTTTTATTATCTAAAATCTGATTCACTGCAATAATACCGCCGAATGCAGATTCGGGATCAGTTTGGTAAGCCCGATCATATGCTTCATAGAGTTCTTTTCCAGTACCTACACCACAAGGGTTTGCATGTTTGACGATGACACAACTTGGTTCATCATTGAATTGTTTAATACATTCCAGTGCGGCATCGGTATCGGCAATATTGTTATAGGATAATTCCTTACCTTGAAGTTGGGTAGCTGTTGCAATGTTGGCACCTGGATTAGTTTCACTGGAATTTAACTCTTTGTAAAAAGCGGCTGCCTGATGTGGATTCTCGCCATAGCGCATTTCTTGAGATTTATAATATTGGCGATTAAAGGTTCTCGGGAAACTCGACAGATCATTTTTATCGGATTTTGTATCTTCGATAATGGTACCCAGATAATTTGCAATTGCTGCATCATATTTTGCAGTATGCTCAAAAACCTTAACGGCGAGATCAAATCGTGTTTCATCATTAACGCTGCATTGATTTTGGTTAAGCTCTTCAATCACTAATTGGTAGTCCGCAGAGTTAACGATGACGGTAACATCCTTATGATTTTTTGCGGCGGCACGCAACATGGTAGGGCCACCAATGTCAATATTTTCGATAGCATTCGCTAAGTCGCAATCAGGTTTAGCGATAGTTTCTTCAAAGGGATATAAATTGACAACCAGTAGATCAATACCGGGGATGTTATGTTGTTTCATTATGTCATCATCTGTACCGCGGCGAGCCAATATACCGCCATGAATTTTAGGGTGCAGGGTTTTAACCCGACCATCCATCATTTCTGGAAAACCGGTGTAATCGGATACTTCGATAACATCAATATTATTGTCACTCAATAATTTTGCAGTTCCGCCAGTTGACAAAATTTCGATATTTTGTGCACTTAGCTGTTTTGCAAAATCAACAATGCCAGATTTATCAGAAACACTAATCAGTGCTCGTGTAATTTTATTCATTTAGCTTTGCCTTTGGAAAGATACTTTACCGTGTTGCATTTATGTTCGGAGGGTTAGTATATCAGCTGCAATGCAATCACAGCACAATCAATTATAATTATTATTAGCAAGCCATAAAATACTAGCTGAAATTATTTAAATTTCAGAGATGAATAAAAAAGCAGATTTATAGACACATGATGATCCTTTATTTACAGGATCTTCATGTGCCTATCAATTGGAATGCAGGGTGATTCGGGTGGTGCCAGAATTAATCAAGACCGTACATTTTAAGCTTTTTACGCAAGGTACCACGGTTGATGCCAAGTAATTCGGCAGCTTTCGTTTGGTTACCATTCACGTAGGTTAAAACGGCTGTCAGTAAAGGCTCTTCGATTTCACCCAGGACCATTTTATATAATTGTTCTGGGGAATGACCTTGTAACTGAGAAAAGTAGCCATCAAGAGCCGATGATACGCATTCGCGTAACGGTTTATCTTGAGCTGTCTCTTTTACATTTAGCTCGATTACATTGCTTGTATTCATTTCATTTGATTGTGGATTTGTCATGCTGCTAGTTCCTGTGCATCTGATAAACGTTCAAAGAATTCATTTACCATGTTAAGTTGATCCTTAACGGTTTCGACGTTGTTTACGCATTTTCGGAAGGCTGCGCCGTGGCGTTGCCCTTTACTATACCAACTGATATGTTTCCGTGCCATGCGTACTCCTGTGTATTCTCCATAAAATTCATAGAGGTTTTTTAGATGACCGAGCAAAATATTCCGGACTTCCAAAACGGGTGGTTCAGGTAGTAATTTACCTGTATTTAAAAAATAGTCAATCTCTCTGAAGATCCAGGGCCGACCTTGTGCCGCTCGGCCAATCATAATAGCATCTGCATTAGTATACTCTAATACATATTGTGCTTTTTCAGGGCTAGTGATATCGCCGTTGGCAATAACGGGGATTGAAATATTAGTTTTTACTTCTGCGATGGTGTCATACTCGGCTTCGCCTCGGTACTGACAAGCACGGGTACGACCGTGAATGGTTAAAGCTTTAATACCAGAGTCTTCAGCGATTTTCGCAATAGCTAAGGCATTTTTATTATCAGTATCCCAACCGGTTCTTATTTTGAGTGTAACGGGAATATCAACGGCATTAACCATTGCATCTAAAATTTTGCCAACTAATGTCTCATCTTGCATTAATGCAGAGCCAGCCATAACGTTGCAGACTTTTTTAGCGGGACAGCCCATATTAATATCAATTATTTGTGCACCGTTATCTGCATTGTATTTGGCCGCTTGTGCCATCATTTTCGGATCTGCACCGGCGATTTGAACAGAACGGGGTTCAGTCTCTCCGGTATGATTTGCTCGACGAAGCGTTTTTTCACTTCCCCATAATAATGAATTCGATGTCACCATTTCTGAGACAGCAAAACCAGCACCGAGGTTTTTGCATAACTGACGAAACGGACGATCGGTTACCCCTGCCATGGGTGCGAGCACTAAATTATTGTTTAATTTGTAGGGACCTATTTGCATTTAACTTTGCTGATTATATGTTCAAATGTTGAAAGTCTAATCATACCTGTTCATTCGATAGACATAAAGTAATTGACTTGGAAGTAGTGCTCGAATTTGCTAATTTTTTAGATAATAATGTTAATATTATGGTTGATTTTACTCTATCTTATTGATTTTTATAACTATAATTGGATTTAAAATTACTGATAAATTTTTTTAAATAGTATTAGTGCGTTCTTTTTATCATTTGATTACTGGAATAATTCTAACTATATGTAGGCATTTCCAATTATTTCCATCGTAACAACACTGTAATATTTTTATACAGCCGTTCTAAAAATAGAGTTTAAAGTTTGAAATTTATACAAAGTTAGTTGCTATATCCTGTGATATTATTTTCGAGCTAAAAATTTAAATTCAAAATTGATTGCATCTTTACCCGGATCAACAACTTCTAAAGCAATACGAATTGGCTGTTTCGGTGGCATGAGTAATAATTTGTTGGATAATTTACCCAAATAATCATTTGGTGAGAAATATCGAACTGCAGTTGTCTTACCACTTAAATTCGATAGTTTCACACTAAAATTGGGGTAGGGCTGTTGATAATTAGCGTTGTTAATTATTGTCGCACTTATCAGTAATGCCCCTTTAGTGTTTGGATGAACCCGAATATCACGACTGATTAGTTGTATTTTTTTAATTTCACGAGGACCGTTGTAATCACAGGTAAAAGTTTTACAGACTTTAGTTATTAAAGGTTTTAACGCGGGATAACTTTGTTGTACTTCAATGCTTCTGAACACAGCAAATTGTAGTAGTAATCCTGCGCATAAGAGGATTAAACTGAAAATCATAAATATTGTCATTTCCGTACTACGGGATGGTAAATCGAGTTCTTCTAATGATTCACGTAGTACCATTGGTATATCGGTAGTCTGCATGTGAATATGAACATCTGTTCCTTCAATTTTTTCATCTTCTTCAGCATCTGAATCTGGATTTTCTTTCGCAATTAATTCAGCATCTTTTTTTTCATTCGCTGGTGGTTTTTTATCTTCAGGTTTATCTTCTGATTTCTCTTTCTCTTTCTCTTTCTCTTTCTCTTTAGTTTCTACTAATTGTAGCTTCGGTTCTGTTTCCTGTTTTTGAATTGGTTTGTCATCGTCTTTTTTTGTT
>JBGMRJ010000029.1:15439-16961 GCA_048061315.1 Gammaproteobacteria bacterium | reverse complement strand
CGGTTTTTTATTGACAGTTGGTTTTTTTGTAATAAAAACATCTTTGGTTGGTATTTTAGGTGCATCATCTTCGAAGACTGAATCAAAATTTATTGGTTTACCCTGATCTAGTGCTTGTGCTTTCGAAGTCGGTTTTTTATTTATCGGTGGTTTAGATGTCGGTGTTGCTGAGTCAAATTTTCGATATGCTCCGGTTGATATGAAACCATCTTTAACAAAATCAAAACTATTTTCTTCGAGTGCGATATCGTCGTTAGTAACCGTTTGTTTTCTTTCTGATACGATAGCTTCTTTCACTTTTGCTGGTTTTGTGATTTGAGCTTCGGGTTTGATAGCTGCAGTTGGTCTTTTTAAATCCTTTTTGCTTTTTATTACGTGTTCTTTAGCGTTAAAAATATCTTTACAGCTACCACAGCGAACTAATCCCTTAGCAGCAGAAATATGTTTTTTGCTGACCCGGAATATTGTTTCACATTGTGGACATCGTGTTAGCATTTAAATCCATGCATTTTATATGTGTTTATAAATTAGTGGTTTACTGAACAGGTAATAACATAGTGTTATTGTGACATAAATCAACACTTTATACCTGCTAAGCAAACCCATTCTTGTTGTTGATTCACAATTTCCAGTTTTAAATAGGGAGTATAAGCGTCAATTAACATTTTAACCTGATTTTCTAGTATTCCTGATAAAACCAGTTGTCCATTGTTATTGAGCAATTTATCAAATAGCGGCGCCAGTTCGATAAGTGGCTGAGCTAATATATTGGCAATGAGTAGGTTTGTCATTTTAGCGGGTATTTGATCGGGATAAAAAGTATTTATTTTTGACAAAATATGATTTTTTTCAGCATTTTGCTTTGTCGCACTAAGTGCTTGAGGATCATTATCAACAGCTGCGACGGTATTAGCACCTAGACTCGCTGCAGTAACCGCTAAAATACCTGAGCCACAACCATAATCAATGACGTATTCAGGTACGGGATTCGTTCCCAGCCATTTCATACACATTGCTGTTGTTGGATGGGTTCCGGTACCAAAAGCCAGGCCGGGATCAAGCATTATATTGGTTGCGGAATTATCTGGTGGTGTTATCCAACTCGGGCATAACCATAAATTTTGAGAAAACTGGATAGGTTTAAAATCATCCATCCAGGCACGAATCCAGTCTTTATCTTCAAGTTGTTCAAATCGATATTGTGCGGTAATATTTTTTTCTGTAGCGGCTTTGGCTTGAATAGCACCGATAATTTTATCCATATCGACATTTGCATCAAATAAGCCAATGATTCGAGTTGATGACCATAGCGGGGTAGTGCCCAGTGGAGGTTCAAAAATTTCCTGATCTGCGCCATCTTGTAATGTAACCGCGGCGGCACCATGTTCCATCAACTCATCTGAAAAATAGTCGGCATAGGCATCGCTGCTATCAATTTTAAGCTGTAACCAGGGCATCAGATTTTAATTTGCTCACGCAAATGTTAATAAATATTCAAAGGTTATCGATTTGCTCACGCAAA
>JBGMRJ010000029.1:0-15339 GCA_048061315.1 Gammaproteobacteria bacterium | reverse complement strand
TTTGCTCACGCAAATGTTAATAAATATTCAAAGGTTATCGATTTGCTCACGCAAATGTTAATAAATATTCAAAGGTTATCGATTTGCTCACGCAAACGTTAATAAACATTTAAAGGTTATCGATTTGCTCGCGCAAACGTTACTTAGCATCTGCTTCCAGGATTTTTTCCAGATAGTGGATATTAGTACCACCACTTTGAAATGCAGTATCTTTAATTAAACGTTGCTGTAATGCAATGTTAGTGTGAATGCCATCGATGACCATTTCACTCAAGGCATTGCTCATACGATTAAGCGCAGATTGGCGGTTATTACCAAATGCGATTAATTTACCTATCATTGAATCGTAATAGGGTGGAATTCGGTAACCGCTGTATATATGAGTATCAACGCGTATACCCGGGCCGCCAGGTGGGTGATACGTTGTGATGGTTCCTGGTGACGGCATAAATGTTTCCGAGTGCTCGGCATTTATTCTGCATTCAATAGCATGACCGTGCAGTTTAATGTCTTCTTGCGCCATTGAAAGTGGTTCACCGGCTGCCACCATAATTTGTTCCCGAACAATATCAATATTAGTAATAATTTCAGTAACCGGATGTTCTACCTGAACACGGGTATTCATTTCAATAAAGTAGAATTCGCCATCCTGAAATAAAAACTCAAATGTTCCCGCACCATGGTAATCAATTTCACGACAGGCTTGAGCACATCGCTCACCTATTTTACTGCGCATTTTTTCACTAATGCCCGGGGCCGGTGCTTCTTCAATTACTTTTTGGTGACGACGTTGCATGGAGCAATCGCGTTCAGCTAAATGTACCGCGTTACCGTGTTTATCTGATATAACCTGAAACTCTATATGACGTGGATTATCAAGATATTTTTCCATGTAGACCACATCATTATTAAATGTTGCCGCTGCTTCTGCTTTGGTTAGCTCTATGGATTTTAATAGTGAGGGCTCACTGTGAACCACGCGCATACCACGACCACCACCACCGCCAGAAGCTTTAATAATTATGGGATAACCAATTCGTCGGGCTATTTCCAGATTGGTTTCACCATCGGTGCCTAACGGGCCATCTGATCCGGGGACACAGGGAACACCGGCGGCTTTCATTGACTTAATCGCGGCAACTTTGTCACCCATGATTCGAATCGTTTCAGCTTTAGGGCCAATAAAAGTGAAACCACATTGTTCAACGCGTTCAGCAAAATCAGCATTCTCTGACAGAAAACCATAACCGGGGTGTATCGCTTCTGCATCGGACACTTCAGCAGCGCTGAGTACCGCCGGAATGCTAAGATAACTTTCTAACGATGAAGCCGGTCCTATACAGACTGATTCATCAGCCAGACGAACGTGTTTTTGATCCCGATCAACATCAGAGTGGATAGCAACGGTTTTGATACCCAGCTCACGACAGGCGCGAGTAATCCGTAACGCAATTTCGCCACGGTTTGCAATTAGTATTTTGTTAAACATAATTCTCTATTACTTTTACGTTGGTTTGGCTTCAATCGATAATATTAGATTTAAGCCAGAAGGATAATAATTAATGGATAATACAATTTCTCAAAATAGACTATTCAATTATAAATAGTGGTTGATCATATTCTACCGGTTGACCATTTTCTGCGAGAATGGCAGTCACCTTACCGGCTTTATCAGACTCTATTTGATTCAGTAGTTTCATCGCTTCAATGATGCACAAGGTATCGCCGACCGATACTTGCTGGCCAATTTCAACAAAGGACGTTGCTCCAGGAGTTGAAGAGCGATAAAAAGTACCGACCATGGGTGATTTAATTGAATGACCTGAAATCTCTGCAGTAGCAGGCTCGGGTGCGATAGATGGCGTTGCTGGAGCGGCAGCAATTGGAACGGCTGCTGCAAGTTGTTGCATTGGTGCGGCGATGACATTGGTGGGATTTCGGCTAATTCGAACAGATTCTTCACCTTCGTGAATTTCAATTTCCGCGATATCCGATTCTTCTAATAACTCGATGAGTTTTTTTACTTTTCTAATGTCCATTTTTCATGACCTAATTTTAATTGTGACTGTTGATTATTTCTGTAACTGATTTTTAGCTGCTTGCAGTGCAAGTTCATAGCCAATAGCGCCTAATCCTGAGATAACACCCTGTGCTAAATCGGATAAATAGGAATGTTTTCGAAACTCTTCACGTGCATGTACATTGGACAAATGAATCTCAATGAACGGTATTTCGACTGCAGCAAATGCATCACGCAGTGCGACACTGGTATGAGTAAATGCCGCCGGGTTAATAATAATAAAATCTACTTTTTCAGTTTGTGCCGAATGAACACGCTCGACTAATTCATGTTCGGCGTTACTTTGGTAGTGAAGTAGTTCATCACCATTATCACTGGCGAGTTTTATTAATCGACCATTAATGTCGTCAAGACTATCAGCGCCATAGAGTTCAGGCTCGCGATTGCCGAGTAAATTCAGGTTTGGACCATTGATAATGAGTATCTTTGACATTATTCGTCCATTATATTCTTTTTAATTTAACTGTAAACATGTTTAACGCATTTAGCGGCATGATTATGTAAATTAGAAACATAAAAAGTCACATATTTTTATGAAGTTTGACTTAAAAACTGCAAAAAGTCCAGTTTTTAGAACTTAGTGAATTATAGCGGCAAATTAGGGGTAGTTAGAAAAACTATAATAGAGGCTTAATTAGGGATTCAACCTGCTCATACGTGATTTCACCCCGATGTCTCTCTACGATATTACCGTGTTTATCCACAATAATTGAAAAGGGAAGAATACCAAGACGATTACCATAAATTTGAGACAATTCAATACCTTGTTGTTCGGCTAATAGAATGGGGTATTGTAAATCCAGTGGATCAACAAAATCAGTTACGGCCGCGAGTGAATCAATAGCAATTCCGATGACTACAAAACCTTTATCTTTAAAGTCAGTGTTTAATTTATCCAGGGTGGGTACTTCTCGAACACACGGTGGGCACCAGGTTGCCCAGAAGTTAATGAGAATAACTTTACCATCCCATTCCGATATTGAATGGGATTTTTTGTTGATATCCAATAAGGTAAAATCAGGTCTTCTTTGCTTGCTGTTCTCGGAAGCGACTGAATTTTTATTATCAGCTGAATTGTTTAGCGCTTGATTATCAATTCGAACCAGAGTTCCTCCAGTTCGATACCACTGTTGAGCATAAAATCCACCTACTGCGGCAAACACAGATATGACAATGGCTAAAATAATAAACTTACGGTTTTCCATAACAAAATGCTCTATTTTTATTAACGTAATTTAACTTTATTCAATAGTGCAATAAAATCATCCGTGGATTTAAATCCATACAATTTTAGATCTTCTAATAATTGACCCTTGCTATTAAAAAATAAAATGGCCGGTGGTGCAAAGATACCATAGCGTTTCATTACCGCTTTTGTTTCTTCATTATATTGATCGGTAACATCAACCTGGAGTGCGACAAAATCACTATTCAGTAAATTAATGACGGTTGGCTGGTTGAAAGTGCTTTTTTCCATGCGCAAACAATCTTGACACCAGTCAGCGTAATAATCAATGATAACGGATTTACCAGCCAGTTTGGCTTCGGCCAGTTTGGCATCAAGTTCTGCGAGATTATTGACTCGGGTAAACACTTCTTCGTGTGACATCGATTTTGTTGTAGCACTACTCTGAGTCATAGCTGGGGCAAAGATATCATCCGGTATCGGATGAAGTATATCGCGACCTCCTAACATTCCACCCACTAAAGCGAGAATACCCCACGCTAATAAAACGGTTGCAATTCCTTTCGCGAATACTTTCCAGCCATTAGCTCCGTCGGGTAAGGCTTGAGTTGCGCGCATATACACAGCTGTGATTATAAATAAAGTGCCCCACAGATAGAGTACTGGCGCATCAGCAACACCTTGCAATAAATAAATTGCAACAGCGATGAGTAAAACACCAAACCCGTATTTAACATCATCCATCCAGCTTCCAGCCTTGGGTACCAGGGCACTGGCGCCGATACCAAAAGCGATCAGGAACACACCCATGCCCATCGACATGGCAAACATAATGGCAGCACCCAGTACTGGATCATGCGTTGTCATTGCACCGGCAAGAACGCCTAATAATAGTGGTGATGCACATGCACCTACGATTAGCGATGATAATACGCCCATGATGAATACACCGATAAAGGTGCCACCTTTTAAAGCCGAGCTTTTTTCCTGCATGCGAGATTGAATGAAGCTTGGCATTTGAATACTGTAAAGACCAAACATTGATAATGCTAATAAAAATAATAATCCGGCAAAGGCGGTTATCACCCACGGTAATTGAAAGTATGCTTGTAGCTGGTCACCGGATTGTCCGGCAATCCAACCCGCGATGGTATAAACAACCGATGTACCGAGCACATAAATCGCTGCTAAGATTCCACCTTTTCGTTTCGAAAGTTGTTCTCCACCTTGTCCGATGATGATGCTTGATAAAATCGGTAACATTGGTAGAACGCAGGGGGTAAAGGTTAAGCCTAGGCCAATAACAAAGGCCAGTAGTATGGCAGCAATAAATCCTTTGAAGCCAATTTTCTCACTATTGCTGTCACCCGCATTTGTTTCGGTATTCGCTGTGACCGACATGGTGCCTGCAGTGACCGCTTTACTGCTGGTTATAGAACCGGCAGGAATAAAAACTTCTTTATCAATTGGTGGGTAGCAAATTCCAAGTGTTTCCGAGCAGCCTTGAAATTTTACTTTAATGGTAGTGTTACCGGCTGAATCTTTTGAAGACAGTAATGGTATGGTTAAATCAAAGTCATGGTGATATACCTCAACGTCTCCAAATAAGGGATCATTTTTCATATCGGCTTTGGGATAATTGATTACGCCAATCTGAACATTGGGATTATCCGATTTAAATTTGATTTTGTTTTTATATAAATAAGTACCTTTGGCTATTTTCCAGTGGCCAATGATGGTGTTGTTATTGGTAATTTCAGAACTAAATTGAAAGGCCTGATCCTTGGTCATCATGTCACTACTGGCGGCGTTTCCTAAACCGAGTGATGATGATAAATCTTTGATTGCTTTTAAACTGCCAGAATTAGTATCGGCTTTTGCCAGCGTAATTGTCGTTTTTTGTTTATTAGGTGGATAACAAATTCGATCATTACAACCTTGTGATCCTGCTATCAGCTTGATTTCAGTTAGGCCGGGAGCAAGTTTGGTTATCGGGATATCGATAGTCACTTGATGTTTATAAATCTGAATAGGACCCATAGTGCCGTCTGGACGCACACCTTCTTTGACTTCGCTCTTGGGCATGATCGGAGTGCCAAATTCAACTCCGGGGGTATCACTGCTAAATTTAAATTTGTCTTTGTACATTAAGTGCTTGTCGACAATTTCCCATGAGACGCTGATAGTGTTGGCATCTTTTGCAATTGCTGAGAATTTGTAAGCTTCTTTGTATGGCAGAATTTCATCAGAGTCGGCAGCTGCCGCGCCTGATAAAAACATTAATCCTAGTGTGCTTAATAATAAAAGAAAATTTTTGTACAACATCATATTTTAGTTATCCAGTGATTCGTTAATCCAGTTAAGGTAATTAGGAACAGCATTGTCGATAGAGACAGCTATAATTTCCGGAAGTTCATAGGGGTGGTACTTAATTATTGCCTGTTTTATATCCTCAAACTTATCAGAGCGTGATTTTATCAACAGTAATTGCTCCTGATCACGCTGAAGTTCGCCTTGCCACCTATATATAGAGGTGATATTGGGTAAAATGTTCACGCATGCTGCCAGTTTATTTTCAACCAGGACCTTGGAAATCGTATTTGCGACCTCATTATTAGGGCAGGTGCAGTAAATGACATGATAGTTCATGCGTAATAACATATCATATAACCTAATAGTATCAGCGTCCAAAGATGCGATAAATGGAATTAAATTCAGCTAAAAGTGACCAATATGCGATTTTTTCGAGTTTTATTTTTAATTTTTCTGGCTGTTCCAATTCTGGAGATTTACCTGTTAATTGCTGTGGGTAGCCAGGTTGGGGCATTTTATACCGTCGTTTTAGTTGTCGGTACTGCTTTATTAGGTGCGGCCCTAATTCGTTCGCAAGGCTTACAGACTATAGCGAAAATTAAATCGTGCAGTAGCCGAGGCGAACTACCGGCAGTACCCATGATAGAAGGTTTATTATTGTTAATCGCAGGAGCATTATTATTAACCCCGGGTTTTTTTACCGATGCCCTTGGTTTTTTAGTTGTAATCCCTATATTAAGACAGCAGATTGCTAAAAATATTGTTCGGGCAGGATTGTTCAGGGCAATGAATCGCGGTGGGGCTGGTTTTTCAGATAGTCATTATTATACTGAACCGGATTCGGATTCAGCAACAAAGTCGAATCATGATTCCCCGGATAAGCGGTTACATTCAACACTAGAAGGCGAATTCAAAGTCGAAGATGACAAATAGTCAGATAATTCCATGAAATCATCTGAATTCGATGGAATAGCTTGACAGCAGTTGTTAGCTGACTATCATTAGCACTCTCATGCATCGAGTGCTAATCTGGATGCAAAATTTGGGGTGTTACAAACGCAGGCAGTTATTATTGTAGTCTGTAATCTGCACTAACATATTGATTTACAAAATTATTCTTATTAATACTATTGGAGATAAAGTGAAATGAAAATTCGTCCATTACATGATCGTGTGATTGTACGCCGCATGGAAGAAGAAACGACTACCGCTGGTGGTATTGTTATTCCTGATTCAGCTGCTGAAAAACCATCTGAAGGTGAAATTGTTGCAGCAGGTACTGGTAAAGTATCTGATAGCGGCGATGTTCGTCCGTTAGACGTGAAAGTTGGTGATAAAATTCTGTTTGGTAAATATTCCGGAACAGAAGTTAAAGTGGAAGGTGAAGATTTAATCGTGATGCGCGAAGAAGACATCATGGGTGTTGTCGAAGCGTAATTTTATGGCTTTCGAAACACGCACATTGAAACATATTTGAGGAAAATAAAATGACAGCAAAAGAAGTAAAATTTAGTGAAGACGCCCGCCATCGTATGATGAATGGTGTCAATATTCTCGCCAATGCAGTTAAAGTGACATTAGGACCAAAAGGTCGAAATGTTGTATTGGATAAAAGCTTTGGTGCTCCAACCATCACAAAAGATGGTGTGTCGGTAGCAAAAGAAATTGAGTTAGATGATAAATTTGAAAACATGGGTGCTCAAATGGTGAAGGAAGTTTCTTCACAAACATCTGATTTTGCCGGAGACGGTACTACAACAGCGACGGTATTAGCGCAGTCTATTTTAACAGAAGGCATGAAAGCCGTTGCCGCTGGCATGAACCCAATGGATTTAAAACGCGGTATTGATAAAGCAACTACAGTAGCTGTTGAAGCACTTAAAGCTGCATCAAAACCATGTACTGACGATAAAGCAATTGCGCAAGTAGGCACAATTTCTGCTAACTCTGATGAATCTATTGGCACTATCATTGCAGATGCAATGGGTAAAGTGGGTAAAGAAGGCGTGATCACGGTTGAAGAAGGCACTGGTTTAGAAAACGAATTAGACGTTGTTGAAGGTATGCAGTTTGACCGTGGTTATTTATCACCTTACTTCATTAACAACCAGGCAAACATGACAGCGGATTTAGAAGCGCCTTTAATTTTATTGTATGATAAAAAATTATCAAATATCCGTGATTTATTACCGATTTTAGAAGGCGTTGCAAAAGCAAGCAAACCGCTTTTAATTGTTGCAGAAGATATTGAAGGTGAAGCATTGGCAACATTAGTTGTTAATAGCATGCGTGGTATTGTTAAAGTCGCTGCTGTTAAAGCACCTGGTTTTGGTGACCGTCGTAAAGCAATGTTACAGGATCTTGCTATTTTAACTGGTGCCACTGTAATTTCTGAAGAAGTTGGCTTGTCACTAGAAAAAGCAACTATCGAAGATTTAGGTTCAGCTAAAAAAATTACTATCACAAAAGAAGAAACAGTGATTGTTGATGGTGCTGGTCAATCTAAAGACATCGAAGATCGCGTTACTCAAATTCGAGCACAAATCGAAGAAGCATCTTCAGATTACGATAAAGAAAAATTGCAAGAACGTGTGGCTAAATTAGCTGGTGGTGTTGCGGTTATTAAAGTTGGCGCAGCAACTGAAGTTGAAATGAAAGAAAAGAAAGCCCGTGTTGAAGATGCATTACATGCGACTCGAGCAGCAGTTGAAGAAGGTGTTGTTCCTGGTGGTGGTGTTGCATTGATTCGTGCAATGGTTGGTTTAAAAGATCTTAAAGGTGCTAATCACGATCAAGACATCGGTATTCAAATCGCAATGCGTGCGATGCAAGAACCTATGCGTCAAATCGTTATCAATGCAGGTGATGAAGCTTCTGTTGTTGTGAATAAAGTCGCTGAAGGTAAAGGTAACTTTGGTTATAATGCACAAAACGCAGAATATGGCGATATGATTAAAATGGGTATTTTAGATCCAACTAAAGTAACCCGTACTGCTCTTCAAAATGCAGCGTCTGTTGCTGGCTTAATGATTACCACTGAAGCGATGGTTGCAGAAGCGCCTGCTAAAGATGGCGCTGGCGCTGCTCCTGATATGAGCGGCATGGGTGGCATGGGCGGAATGGGTGGTATGGGCGGCATGATGTAATTGTCGTTTTAGCCATTAATCAACGCGAGTTGATTAGTTCTATCCTAAAAAGCCTCACTGGAAACAGTGGGGCTTTTTTATTTTAAGACTATAATGATCCTATTCAGTTAAAAAATAAAAAAATAAATGTTTAAAAATACTACACAAAATCTTCCGGTTCAATTACGTGATTATGTTCTACCGTTTCTTACTGATTTTGAATTTAAAAATGTTCTGTCCAAAGATACTATTCCTGATGAGATTCTGAGAAGTTTTCCGACAATTTGTGCGTTAAGTGAATTTGCTGCTCAAAATTGTTTAAGGCATGAGGGATTGTTACAAGAATTAATTGATAGCGGTGATTTACTAAACTCTTATCAGGGAATTGATGATTTTCAAATTCGCCTCGGTGGGATTATAGCGAGTGTTGAAAACGAACAACAGTTAATGACGGGGTTAAGAAAATTTCGCCGTCGAGAGATGACTCGTATTGTATGGCGCGATTTATCGAATTGGGCTGATTTATCTGAAGTATTGAATGATCTTTCCTTATTAGCTGAATGTTGTGTCCAAATGGCACTGGAAAGATTGTATTCATGGTTGTGTGATTCAGAAGGCATTCCGGTTGATTCGCAAAACACACAACAGGAGTTACTGGTTATTGGCATGGGTAAACTCGGGGCTTATGAGTTAAATTTTTCATCTGATATTGATCTGATTTTTACTTACCCGAGCGATGGTAAAACCACTAAAAGTAATTTAACGAACACTGAATTTTTTCAGCAACTTGGGCGGCAATTAATTCGAGTACTGGATCAAAATACCGCGGATGGTTTTGTGTTTCGTGTGGATATGCGTTTGCGGCCATTTGGTGATAGTGGTCCATTAGTTATAAATTTTAATGCTATGGAGCATTATTATCAGGCTCATGGCCGGGAATGGGAACGGTATGCCTGGATAAAAGCTCGTGTGATAGCCGGATCAAAAGAATTATCGGGTGAATTACAGCAATTGTTGAATCCGTTTATCTATCGCCGTTATATTGATTATGGTGTGTTCGAATCGTTGCGTGAAATGAAACAATTAATGATCAAGCAGAATAAACGCAAAGGTATGGAAAATAATATTAAATTGGGTGTTGGCGGTATTCGCGAAATTGAATTTATTGGTCAGGCGTTTCAGCTAATCCGGGGTGGGCGTGAAATAGAACTACAGGAACGTTCGATTATAAAAATATTAAATTTACTCTCACAAAAAAATTATTTGCCGGAGTATGCAACAACACAATTGCTGGAGGCTTATAAATTTTTGCGTCGAGTTGAAAATCGTTTGCAGGCTTTTTCCGATCAGCAAACACACAATCTACCCGAGGATGAATTAGGCCAATGCCGAATGGCCTTTAGCATGGGGTTTGAAAATTGGTCTGAATTTCAGCAAGCATTGAAAGTTCATCGTACTAATGTCCATCAGCAGTTTGAACAGGTTTTTGTCGCACCGCAAACGGCTCATGCAGAAAGTGATCCCTATGAATTGAATTCGGTGTGGTTGAATTTATTGGATGAAACTGTAGCAGAACAACATTTGGAAAATGCTGGTTATGAGCATGTGGTTGAAGTTCGTCGACGATTAAAATCATTATTTGATAGTCGATTAGTGGGTTCACTAAGTGATATCGCACGACGGCGTCTGGATCAGTTAATGCCATTATTAATTGCAATCGCCAGTCAATTTGAAAATAGCGATGAAACATTGAAACGATTAATCACAATCGTTGAGCACATAGCGCAACGAAGTGTGTATTTATCATTATTAATTGAAAATCCGATGGCGCTGTCACAACTTGCACAATTATGCTCAGCGAGTCCCTGGATAACCCGCTATCTGGCACAACACCCGGTGTTACTCGATGAATTAATCGATCCCCGTAGTTTGTTATCTCTAGCAGATAAACAAAATTTAGCGCAGGATTTGCGACACCGCATTACCGAGCAGGGTGTCTCGGATATAGAACAATCGATGAATATCCTGCGGCATTTCAAACAGAGCAATGAACTTCGCGTGGCGGCAGCGGATATCAGCAAGGCAGTAAGCTTAACCCAGGTTAGTGATTATTTAAGCTGGATTGCGGATGTACTACTCGATATGGCCTTTGATATTGCCTGGCAGGAATTAATTGAAAAATACGGCCGACCCACTTGCTCGTCAGATGGCAATCTGTGTGATCGGGGTTTTGCCATTGTTGCCTATGGTAAGCTGGGGGGGCTGGAACTCGGTTATGGTTCTGATCTGGATCTGGTTTTTTTACACAGTGGTGCGAAAGACTCGTTATTAACTAATGGCGCACATCCACTGACGCTGGCTGAGTTTTTTGTTCGTTTGGGACAACGTATTATTCATTTATTAACCGTACCAACAGCAGCAGGTATGGCCTATGAGGTTGATATGCGACTGCGACCGAATGGTGCCAGTGGCTTTTTAGTGAGCAGTATCAGTGCCTATGCTGATTACCAGTTGCATAAGGCCTGGACCTGGGAGCATCAGGCACTGGTTCGTGCGCGGGTGGTGTGCGGCGATCCTGTGATTACGGCTAAGTTTGAATCAATCCGATATGACGTTTTGAGCCAGACTCGCGATGAGTTATCGTTAAAGCAACAGGTTCGTGAGATGCGAGACAAGATGAAACAAAATTCACGGGTAAAACCTCCTCAGTTCGATTTAAAATTAGGTTCGGGAGGTATCGCTGACATCGAATTTATGGTGCAATACGGGGTTCTGGCGTGGTCCAATAGTTACCCGAAACAACTATTGTCATATACCGATAATATAGGGTTATTAAAAGAATTTGCGCAAGTAGGGAAGATTTCGGAAAGCGATAAAGACCTGCTGATAGCTGCGTACATCACTTTTAGACAGCGAATACACCAATGCCGATTACAAGGATTAAACGGTGTTGTTGTAGCGACAGAGTATATGGAATTAATAAAGGGTGTCGCTTTGATATGGGACAACTGGTTTAAAACTGAATAGATTAATGAATTTTGAAATTTGGAGTAGAACGATATGTCCATGGCGGACCGTGACGGTGTAATTTGGTTTGATGGTGAAATGGTACCCTGGCGCGAGGCTCAGGTTCACGTATTAACGCATACCCTGCATTATGGTTTGGGTGTGTTTGAAGGTGTTCGTGCCTATGATGCAGAAAAAGGCACAGCGATATTTCGTTTACAGGCGCATACTGATCGTTTATTTGATTCAGCCAAAATCCTGGGAATGGCGATTCCATACGATAAACAAACCATACTTGATGCTCAAAAAGCAGCAGTTCGCGATAATAAATTAAAGTCGGCTTATTTACGCCCCATGTGTTTTTACGGTGCAGAAGGCATGGGTATCCGGGCTGATAATTTAAAAGTGCATACTATTGTTGCCACCTGGGAATGGGGCAGTTATCTCGGTGAAGATGGCATGACTAAAGGTATCCGTATCAAGACATCATCATTAACCCGACATCATGTTAATATCAGTATGTGTAAAGCCAAAGCCAATGGCCATTATATAAACTCAATTTTAGCATTACAGGAAGCAATGCAAGATGGTTATGATGAAGCGCTATTATTGGATGTTGAAGGCTTTGTTGCTGAAGGCAGTGGTGAAAATATATTTATGATTAAAAATGATGTCATCTACACACCGGAATTAACCTCAGCCCTGGCCGGAATTACCCGTGATACAATAAATCACTTAGCCGAGGATCTCGGTTATCAGGTGAAAGAAAAAAGAATCACCCGTGATGAAATTTATGTTTGTGATGAAGCATTTTTCACTGGCACCGCCGCTGAAGTAACACCGATTCGAGAACTGGATAACCGCACAATTGGCAATGGCGGTCGAGGGCCAATCACAGAAAAAATCCAAAGTCGCTATTTTGATTTAGTTCATGGACGTTTGGATAAATATCACGATTGGTTGGATTATATTTAAAATGTAATAGGTAGGAGCTTATGTCAAACAACGTAAAACTAAAAACAGCAAATGCACAAAAAAAATATCAGGTAACCCGCAAGGATTTACCACTGCATTGTCCTATGGATAATATGACTTCGTGGGATTCTCATCCTCGGGTGTATTTGCCAATTGAAGATACTGGTAAAGCAAAATGCCCTTATTGCGGTGCTGAATTTGAGTTAACGGACTAGTATACTAATTAGTATATGAATATTGAAATCCCTGAATTTAAGCAATCAAAAGTCCTGGTGTTGGGCGATGTTATGTTGGATCGCTATTGGCACGGTAATACATCACGGATATCACCGGAAGCGCCTGTCCCGGTAGTTCACGTTGCCGGTGCTGAAGAGCGGGCTGGTGGCGCTGGAAACGTTGCTATTAATATTGCGAGCTTAGGGGCTCATATAATTCTACAGGGCTATATCGGTAACGATGAAGCAGGTAGTGTGTTACAAGCACTATTGAAAAGTAAAAATGTTGATTGTCAGTTAATTTCATTAACAGACAAGCCGACAGTGACCAAGCTACGGGTGATCAGTCGACAACAGCAATTAATACGCCTGGATTTTGAAGATGGTTTTGATAACAATCAACATTCTGATTTGGAAAAGCAATTTTCAGATTCATTAAACGGTGTCGGTGCAGTGGTATTGTCGGATTACGGCAAAGGTACATTACAGAATATTCAATCCTATATCGCTATTGCGCGAAAAAAATCAATACCTGTTTTAGTCGATCCAAAAGGCACAGACTTTGAAGTTTATCGTGGTGCATCTTTAATTACCCCTAATTTATCAGAATTTGAAGCCGTGGTCGGCGTTTGCCATAATGAACAGGATATTGTGACTAAAGCTGAAAAATTAATTCAGGATTTGGATCTTGATGCATTATTAGTCACTCGTAGTGAACAAGGTATGAGTTTAATGCAAAAAGGCAAACCTGCTTTTCATCTACCTACTCGGGCTTTGGAAGTATTTGATGTGACCGGTGCAGGGGATACCGTTATTTCGATACTGGCTGCAAGTTTGGCAACGGGGCAGTCGCTGGAGCAGGCAATGGCGTTATCGAATCTGGGTGCCGGTGTTGTGGTGAGTAAACTGGGAACTGCTACAGTGACAGTGCCGGAATTAATGCAGGCAAAACATACTATAGAAGGTTTTGCTCGGGGGGTTGTTTCTCCCGATACACTTGAAGATTTGTTAGCAAATGCCAAACAACTCGGAGAAACAATAATATTTACCAATGGCTGTTTTGATATTTTACATCCCGGACATGTCACTTATTTGCAACAGGCTCGACAATTAGGGGATCGATTGATCGTAGCAGTAAACGATGATGACTCTGTTAAACGATTAAAGGGTGATGATCGTCCCATAAACAGCGTACAAAGACGCATGTCGGTACTAGCGGCACTTGAATGTGTTGACTGGGTTATTCCATTTAGTGAAGATACTCCGGTTGAAGTGATAAAAAAAATTAAACCCTCGATTATAGTAAAAGGGGGAGACTACACTCCGGAACAGGTTGTTGGCGCTGACATTGTCAAACAATACGGTGGTGAAGTTAAAATATTGAATTTTGTAGAAGGTCATTCTACAACGGATATTATAAATCGGATTCTTGATTCCTGATTATAATTTTTAGACAACATACACAACGAGAGTAACCATGATTATAGTAACAGGTGGCGCCGGCTTTATCGGTAGCAACATCGTAAAAACTTTGAATGAACGCGGTCGTACTGACGTGGTCGTGGTGGATAATTTAAAAAACGGTGTTAAGTTTAAAAATATTGCTGATTGTGAAATTATGGATTACCTGGATAAAGACGATTTTATTCAGCAAATAAAAAACAATAAAAAATTCAGTGAGAAAGTGGATGCCATTTTTCATGAAGGTGCCTGTTCGAGTACCACCGAGTGGGATGGTAAATTCATGATGGAAAACAATTATGAGTATTCCAAGCATTTACTGCATTATTGTATTGAACACTCGGTATCCTATTTGTATGCATCATCGGCTTCTGTGTATGGTTCTGGTACCGTATTTAAAGAGCAACGGGATCATGAAGAGCCATTAAATGTCTATGGCTATTCTAAATTTTTATTCGATCAGTATGTAAGACGATATCTCGGTAAAACTAAAAATCAAATTGTTGGATTTCGGTATTTTAATGTTTATGGCCCACGTGAACAGCATAAAGGCACAATGTCGAGTGTTGCATTTCATGTCAATAATCAAATTAAAGAAAATGCTGTCGCAAAATTATTTGAGGGCTATGACGGTTATGGTAATGGTGAGCAAAGCCGAGACTTTGTTTATGTAGGTGATGCAGTCAATGTTAATCTATGGTTTATGGATAATCCGGATAAGTCCGGTATTTTTAATTTAGGAACAGGTAACAGTCAACCTTTTAATGATATTGCCAATGCGGTTATTAACTACCATAATAAAGGAAAAATTGAATACATTGCTTTTCCGGATCATTTAAAGGGTGTCTATCAAAGTTTTACCGAGGCCGATATTTCTGCATTGAGAGTTGCCGGGTATAAAGATGATTTTAATACTGTTGAACAAGGTGTTCAAAAATACATGGAATGGTTGCACCGATAATTAAATAATTTCGATAT
>JBGMRJ010000028.1:15361-28629 GCA_048061315.1 Gammaproteobacteria bacterium | reverse complement strand
TTAAAACCAGCCAATTAGTCAGTGATTCAGCTGCTCGAAATAAATTACAACGACTACGTGAACGCATCGTAAATGGTGAAGATTTTTCAAAACTGGCTCAAACACATTCTGATGACACATCATCTGCGGTCAAAGGTGGTAGTCTGGGTTGGGTAAGCCCCGGTATGATGGTTCCACGTTTCGAACAGGAAATGAGTAAATTAGAGAAAGGTGAGATTAGCCCGATATTCCGCACTCAATTTGGTTGGCATTTCATTCAGACATTGGCAAGGCGTGAACTTGATAACACAAAAAAATACCGTCATGATCAAATACGAGCGCAAATTAAACGCCGCAAAGTTGATGAAGCGATTCAAAACTGGTTGAGACGCATTCGTGATGAAGCCTTCGTAGAATATCAATTTGATAAATAGTTATGCGACAATCAGCAAGTACGACAAATAAACTCTGCCTTACTGCTGGAGAACCTGCAGGAATTGGGCCGGATTTAATCGTGCAACTTGCTCAGCAGCAACAAATCTTTGACTACGTCGTTATCGCTGATCCCGAATTACTAATTGAACGTGCCAAATTACTTAAATTACCACTAACAGTCTTGCCATATGATCCATTAGTTAATCAACCACTCAATCCCGGTGAACTTTATGTTCTAGCCGTAAAATTAAAAGAATCCGTTATTGCTGGAAAGTTAAATCCAATTAATTCTGAATACGTTCTGGAGACTTTGTCTCTGGCTACTGAGTATTGTTTAAATACTACTTTTTCTGCTGTTGTCACCGCCCCAATACACAAAGCCGTTATAAATGATGCTGGACATGCTTTTACCGGGCATACTGAATTTTTTGCTGATAAAACTAACTCAGATGTTGTTATGATGCTAGCTCACGATACACTTCGTGTCGCACTGGTAACAACACATTTACCTTTATCTGAAGTCAGCAAGGCAATTACACGCGAAAAACTAATTAGTACAATAGAAATTATTATTAACAGCTTACAAAAACAATTTAATATTACCAAACCGCACATTCTTGTTTGTGGTCTTAACCCGCATGCAGGTGAAGGTGGACATCTTGGGGATGAAGAAATCAATATTATTGAACCTGTTATTGCGGAATTTAAAAATAATACCAATATAACCTTAACAGGTCCCATTCCTGCTGATACTGCATTTACACCTGAGCGTCTTGCGGATGTCGATGTTGTGTTATCAATGTATCATGATCAGGGTTTGCCGGTATTAAAGTATTCGGGGTTTGGTCAGGCAATCAATATTACCCTGGGATTACCCTTTATTCGGACATCAGTCGATCACGGTACTGCACTTGAGTTGGCTGGTTCGGGTAAAACCAATATCACCAGTTTAATTAATGCCTGTATCTGTGCAAATGAACTTGTTAAATCATCACAACAAAAATCACAAACAGGAATAACTTTGTGAATGGTAATAACAATCATAAGGCCAGAAAAAGATTCGGTCAGAATTTTTTAAGCGATCAGTCAGTAATACAGCAAATTATTCATTCAATTTACCCAAAAGAAGATCAATCGATTATTGAAATTGGCCCGGGATTAGGGGCAATTACCAAGCCATTATTGGAAATTTCGAAATCATTAACGGTCATCGAACTGGATCGCGATATCATTCCGAAATTACGAGCTAACTGTGAATCAGTCGGTAACCTCAACATTATTCAAGCCGATGTATTAACTGTTCAACTGAACCAACTGGAGCAAGCGAATTCAGATAGCAACACATCCCATCGAATAATTGGGAATCTACCTTACAATATTTCAACCCCCATTTTGTTTCATCTGATGTCACAACTGGATTCAATTACTGACATGCATTTCATGCTGCAAAAAGAAGTTGTAGAAAGAATGGCCGCACCTCCCGGTAGTAAAACCTACGGTAGACTCAGTGTCATGTTGCAATACTATTGCGACATTGAATATTTGTTCTCAATTCCACCAGAGGCGTTTACACCCGCACCGAAAGTCACCTCGGCATTGGTAAGGTTAAAACCCTATGACACACTGCCCACTTCAGTAATAGATACGCATGATTTTGCACAAATCGTTACTCAGGCATTTTCGCAAAGACGAAAAACATTACGTAATAGCTTAAAAAAAATGTTGAATAGCGAACAAATTGAACAATGTGACATCGATCCGGTTATACGCCCTGAACAACTCAGTATTAGCAGTTTTGTATTGCTCGCTAATTATTATAGTGAACTTCAAAAAGCTCAGATTTAATGTGCTTACAATCCTGAAACGAAACTATTAATAATCAATAACATACGTTTTTGTCCCCAAACTAATCTAGTCACAAATTCAATAACAACAGGTCGATTTTTTAATTTACCGAAGCTACCAGCCGATACTATATAAGAATAGTCAATGTCGAAGGGTAGCGTGTGGCTTCAATTCAGGATAACAACACAATCTTAATTTACAGGGTCGGTCCTGTGCTGTGCTGTTCGCCCTGCATTTCAGTTATCTCAATCACCCATCCAACACCGCTCACAAAACTTCCCGGGCAAAAATCACGACATTCCGGGATATTTAAGTTTGGCTCTCTATTAGTCACTGTCTGTGAACTGCGACAAAATTTTGGAGTGGATCCTGATGAGTGGCGGGATCCCGGCCGCATCATCATTACCGAACTATCAACAGGACATGTTGGATTTTGGGTTGATGATATTCTGGATGTTATGGATTCACCCGCTACAGGTTGGGGTAGTCCACCACCGCTTATACCAAAAGCAACCTTCAGCAGAACATTAACCTTCAAAGAAGAGATTCATCTGTATGCTGAATTTGAAAACCTGTATGCCATAAAACAGACTGGTTATTTAAAATCTTATATCGAACATCTTCAAAAATTAAATTCGGATTCCGATAAACTTAAAAATAAATACCGTTCTACTGGCACAGATAAAGTCATTAAAAATGATAAAGAAAATCAGAAAAATATTTTAAATTCGATTGAAAAAGAACAGACCAAAAGTGAAAATTTAACCAGTTCAACTGTCGAGCTAAACAAAAATTCAAATTCAATGTCGTCTGAATCGATATCCGATAATAAAAATACGACAGAATCAGGTTTAAATAAAATTAGTGAAACCCCTGTTAAAAAATCACTTAATACAAAAACAACAAAGATTCAGGCTGAAAAAATAAAATTAAAACCATCCCTAAACACCGAAGCCAATAGCGATGCACCTAAAGATATAAAAACAAATACCTCACACAAAATTGACAAAACAATCACTAAAACTATTACTAGACCAAAAATAGTAACAGCAGATTTAAGTAAAAAAGAAAATTCAAAAATAAAAAATACTCCCGAAAACAAAAAACAGGAACAAACCGAAAGATCAAAACTTATTTCTGAAAAAAATGGAACCCCGGATAAATCCTTCAATCACATTGATACTGTAATCAACGAACAATTAACAACTCATACTTCATATACTACTGAAGATGAAAATAATTCTTTTGGGATAATATTGAGCGGACTGGTATTAGTATTAATCCTGTTATTCGGTAGTTATTTCTATCTGCAATTCAATGATAATTCCATCATAGAAGAATATGCAAAAAATAAAGATACTGAATCAGTTACCGCGGAAAAACCTGAAAAAATAACTGCCGCAAAAATCCCCGAGAATAGTATTAAAACTGGAGAAAATAATGACCATGATACTGACAATACTAAACCTGAAAATGTAAAATCTGAAAAAAGAATAACACTGTTAACTGATACTGATAAATCAATTCATCTCGAGAGTAATCGAAAAGACATTTCAGTAAAAGAAAATAGCGTTGTATCAGAAAAAAATTCTATTACAACAGAAACGATCGAATCCAGTTATAAAGCAAATATCTCCAATGTTCCAGATGGTATTACAATTACACTTCATACTCCGGTAACAAATGAACAATTTGATAGCTTAAAAGAAAAATCAAAAAACACTGAAGATAATATCCCGATCAAAAAATCTGAAAATAGCGTTAAAAACGAAAAATCAACTAAAATTCAAACCCCAGACAATAGTCCAGAAAAATTTGAAATCACAATTCAGGTAGATAAGAATCAAAAATCGCTAAAAATTGATCCCTCAACTATTACCAAAGAAATCATCCACATTGTTGTAAAAGGTGATACTCTTTGGGACATTGCAAAATTTTATGTTGATAACCCTTATCGCTATCCTGAACTTGCCCGGTTAAGCGATATTAAAAATCCTGATTTAATTTATCCCGGAAATCGAGTACATATTATACAAATTTTCACGAATGGACAGTTCCAAAATGACTAATCAGCCGGTGTGTAGTGAAAAAAATATCACATTATATTCACACATTTCAGCGATAGAAATTCGCGATTTACTGAAACACTTTGGCTTAAATGTTAATAACACTCAGTCCCAAGCTATTCCTGGTAGCTACTGGGGAGACTCAGAAGCCGGTTTAATTAAAAATAATCTCTATGTCCGCGATGATACTCCAATCCATTCTCTACTTCATGAGGCCTGTCATTACATTTGCATGGATCAAACTCGCCGTGAAGATCTGGATACTGATGCCGGTGGTGACTATGATGAAGAAAATGCCGTATGTTACCTGCAAATATTATTAAGTGATCGCCTCAATAATTTTAGTCGAAATACTATGTTTAAGGATATGGATAATTGGGGTTACACCTTTAGACTAGGCTCTGCAAAACGTTGGTTCGAAAATGATGCCCAAGATGCAAAAAACTGGCTTATCAGCAAAAAGATAATTACCGATAATGAGCAAATAAATCTGAAAATCTAATATATACTCATAATGTTAATTTATTAAATAGGATAAACTTATGCCATTTGACTCAATTTCAAATTATTATGAACAACTGGTGATTGATAGCATTACTAAAAATGTGGTCGTTCCGAGTGATGTTGAACACGATGATTTTTTACAGGATATAGCCTGCGTCGCATTAAATAAGTTACCTGCTAGATATATTCGCCACAACGTAGATATGATATTCTATACAAAATCAGATGAGCGTGATGAAATGCTTAAGTTAGTAGACAAAACTGTTAAAGAAGCCTTTAACTATGTTCTCAAGCATCACCCTAAAAAGACAAATTAATCATTATTTTAACCAAAACTGAATAAACTGGATGTTTAAATGACTACTGAGGTTCCGGAATATACAATTGAAGTGGATGTAAATACCCGTTACATTGAACATCAGTCTGATCCTAACAAACAACGCTATTTTTTCTCCTATACCGTCACGATTAAAAATACCGGTACCATTGGTGCTAAATTAATAAGTCGCCACTGGATAATTACTAATGCCGATGGCAATACTCAAGAAGTTAAAGGTGATGGTGTCGTTGGAGAGCAACCCGATTTAAACCCTGGAGAAGGATTCCAGTACACCAGTGGCACCATGCTCGAGACTCCGGTTGGCAGCATGCACGGAAAATATTTCATGATTGCCGATGATGGTGTCGAGTTTGAAGCAGAAATTCCACCATTTACATTATCCACACCCCATTCTTTACATTAAACATTATAAATTCAGCAAGTAATAATTATGGGTTTACAACATACTTATCGATTCATCGCACCTATTTATGACAAAATAGTTGCAAATGCTACTTACAGTATGCGTAAAAAAAGTATCGAACAAATAGTATCAGTAGACAATAAAAAAATTTTACTATCAGGAATTGGTACTGGTCTGGATATACCCCATCTTGACCCTGTGGCTGAATATCATGGTATCGACATTACGCCTAATATGCTTAAAAAGATTCCGCGTGAGGCATTATCCAATCTTCACCTGTGTGTGGGAAATGTAATGAAATTACCCTATGCTGATAATTCTTTTGATATTGTCTTAATGCATCTAATCTTAGCGGTAGTTCCCGACCCTCAACAAGCCTTACTGGAAGCCGCAAGAATCACAAAGCCCGAGGGAAAAATTATTATCCTCGATAAATTTATTCGCCCCGGACAAAAAGCCTATATGCGTCGATTAATCAGTCCATTTCTTGGATTACTCATTACTCAAACTAACGTTGTATTTGAAAATTTATTAACCGCATGCCCGAATCTTAATTTAATTTCCGATGAACCAACTGAACTCTCTAACTGGTTTAGACGGATAGAATTACAAAAAATATAAAATTTTAAAATGACTATCTACGCAATTGGAGATATTCAGGGCTGTTTCACTGAATTACAACAACTCCTAAAAAAAATCAACTTCTCAAAAACAAACGATACTCTGTGGTTTGCAGGTGATTTAATTAATCGTGGTCCCGAGTCATTGGAAACATTACGATTTATAAAATCTCTTGGCGATAGTGCCATTACTGTTCTTGGAAATCATGATCTACATGCACTAGCCGTACGAGCCGGTATAAAAAAAGACAAACATGAATCGCTTTCAAATTTATTAAATGCCCCAGACGCAGATGAATTATTCAACTGGCTGCGCTGTCAACCATTAATACATCATGATCCTGCTTTAAAATTTACTATCGTGCATGCAGGAATTCCACCGGACTGGGATTTACCATCCGCCTTAAATCATGGACAGGAATTGCACCAGATTTTATCCAGTGATAATTATCTTGAATTTTTAGAACACATGTATGGTGATCATCCGGATATCTGGCAAGATACTCTAAGCGGTTGGGATCGTTTGCGCTATATCTGCAATGCTTTTACCCGAATTCGTTACTGTTATCCCAATGGCCGTTTAAATTTAAGCGAAAAAAATTCACCTGAATTTGTTGCTAACAATGTCAATGACAATATCCTGCCGTGGTTTGAAGTAGATAATCGAAAAACAAAATCAGACAATATTATTTTTGGACATTGGTCCACTTTGGGGCTTCGAATTGAAGATGGTCTTTATGCTCTCGATACCGGCTGCTTATGGGGAAAGCATCTCACAGCATTAAAAATTGACAGTGAGTTAAATTATTCACAGGTGAAATGTCCAGATCATGGCACTAATAGCCCGAATGAAAATTAGAAACTAATCCAGCATTTTTGTGAATGTGATTTAGTTGGGACAAAGAACCGTGGCTCTATGTGGCGATCCGTGCCACGGTGATGTCCCTATCACTACGATACACTGTCACCACGCCTAAACCGGTTCTTGCATCGTCCGCCTGACTACAAAGATAAATTTCTCTGACTTTGAAAAACGTGCACGCTTCTCATAATGCTATTTAACTTTAATGAATATTATTATTAAACGATAAGAATTTATAATACACGAAGCAATTTTAAATTTTGTAAAGCCTCACTTACCTAAAATCAGTACTATCTTCGATCCAGTATTTTGAATGTGTGTGCAATTGAATTTTTTTCATCAACTTCATGCAGCTCCTCAAAATTGATTGTCCAATCGGATAAATCAAATTTTGGAAACCAGGCATCGCCTTCAAGCCGCGTATGAACTGTTGTTAAATACATTCGTTGAACCAAAGTGATTGTTTGTTCATAAAAAGATGCACCGCCAATGATCATCAGTTCCGCTGCATTATTAGCTGTTGATAAAGCTGCTTCAATTGAACCAACCACATCACAATCATCTGCCTGGTAATGTTCATTATGGGTAACAATTATATTTTGTCGCTTCGGTAAAGGTTTGGCACCAAAAGATTCAAAGGTTTTTCTACCCATCACAATAGGCTTTCCCAGGGTATGCTCGCGAAACCATTTCATATCAGATGGTAGTTTCCAGGGTAAAGAATTATTAATACCGATGACTGCATTTTCATCCATTGCAGCAATAAGTGAAATGATCACACTGCAACTGCCGCTTTGATAGGATCGTGACTTTGATAATTTTGTAATTCAAAATCATCATAGTTAAAACCAAAAATGTCGGAAATATCGGAATTAATTTTTAGTGTCGGAAGATCAAATGGGGAACGGGATAATTGCAACTCAACTTGTTCAAGATGGTTAGAGTATAAATGCGCATCACCTAAAGTATGAACAAAATCCCCTAGTTGTAAATTACAAACTTGTGCCACCATCATTGTTAACAACGCATACGATGCGATATTAAATGGCACTCCCAGAAAAATATCGGCACTACGCTGATATAACTGGCACGATAATTTATTATCAGCGACATAAAATTGAAAAAATGCATGACAGGGGGGTAAGGCCATATTTTCAATTTCTGAAACATTCCAGGCACTAACAATAATTCGTCTGGAATCCGGGTTGGTTTTAATTTGATCTATGATATTACTAATTTGATCGATTTTATCACCACCGGGAGTTGGCCACGAACGCCATTGTGAACCATAAACCGGGCCAAGATTACCGTGCTCATCGGCCCACTCATTCCAAATAGAAACACCGTTATCTTTCAGGTATTTTATATTGGTATCACCTTTTAAAAACCACAGTAATTCATGAAAGATGGAACGCACATGACATTTTTTAGTCGTTACTAATGGAAAACCAGATGCTAAATTAAAACGCATTTGATAACCAAACACACTTAAAGTACCGGTGCCGGTTCGATCTTCTTTTTTTATGCCATTGTCTTTAACATGCCGCATTAAATCTAAATATTGTTTCAATTCCAGATACCCCGTTACACGCTTGGAAAAAATCAGTTTTGATGGCCATTAAATGCTCACTAATAATACCATGAAATTTAGTTTCATTGAGAAATTGCAGATAATTAATAACATTCATAAAATAATTCAGTAACTTAGTGAAACACTAAGCCAACTAATGTCATAAGTGGGTATACTCAATTTCAAATCACATTTTAAATTTTAATTATATCGAGGTATCTATTTATGTTTCACCCAATCAGTATTCCGTTTGGCTGCGTAATGTTGTTTAACGTTGTAAAACTAAAAGACGGCATTACCATGCAAGATGTTGAGTTAACCCTTGGCGAAATGTGCAATGTTGTTAAAAATAATTACGGTGATGACAATGGCGGTTTCATTGGTGGTCAGGTATACAAATATACCGGGTTTATTTCAGACGAAGGATCACTCGCCTCAACCAAAATGACCGAACAACACATTGTGATAATGACTTATTGGCAAAGTTTCGAGCAACATGAAAAATCCCATGCCGATACAGTTTTTAAAGAAAAGTTTGATCATCTCGCTACATTCTGTAAAGAGACTTATGAGATAGGCTATGAAATGTTATGGCAAGGTGCGCCTGAATAATTTTGATATTAAATTATTCAGCTTTCACTTTTTTAATATAAAGCTGTGCCATAGCTTCATAGATAGGAATCGGACAAACAACCCGGGAAACACTTTTGGCAACCAGTGCGGTTGCCATCAGTGGCATCAGCATTCCCGAATTATCAGTCATTTCCATTACGATAATAAATGCGGTTATAGGTGTTTGAACAACACCAGTAAAGTAACCGACCATACCGAGCAGAACTATCGCAGAAAAAGCACTACTGGGTAAAAACTCTGCCATCACTGATCCCACTCCGGCACCAATTGATAACGATGGGGCAAATATCCCGCCGGGAATACCACTAAGATAAGAAACAATAGTCGCTAAAAATTTATAAAATGGAAACGTCATATCGGCGGTACCACCGGTCACTAAATTTTTGGCTTCGATATAACCTGTTCCAAATGTTTGACCATCTGATAAAAAACCGATAACACTGATTAATATACCGCAAGTGAAAGCAACCGTAACTGGACGTTGCTGAATACTGGCAGCAAGGGTTTTTGTTCCAAAAATTAAAATTGTACTAAATAAACCACCCAATAACCCACCTACAACACCAAGCACGATGACTGCCACCCAGGCAGAATTCAGCGGTAAGCTCGCATCGGTGGAACCAAAGTAAGTATATTGATCTAATATCAGTAACGCGGTTAAACCGGCGATTACAACAACGATTAATAATGTATTACTGGTTTTTTGTTCAAACGATCGTGACATTTCTTCAATAGCAAATATAATCCCTGCCAATGGGGTATTAAACGCGGCTGATATTCCTGCCGCACCACCAGCCAGTATTAATGCTTGAGACATTTTTCTACCACGAAAATATTTAAAATGCCGCAATGAATACATTATTGATGCGCCAACGTGCACCGTTGGCCCTTCTCGACCTATCGAGGCACCACTAAACAAACCCATGCAGGTTAACAAAATTTTACCGGCTGCAATTTTCAGGGACAATACCGTGTTTCGTGCCTGATTTTTTTTCATTGCCAGCGCAGCAATCGCTTGCGGGATACCACTGCCTTCCGTTCCTTTAAAAACATTTCGGGTTAACCATGCAATTAAGGCTAATCCGATTGGTGGTAAGGCATACGCTATTTCAGGATAATTTTTATAAAGATAATGATAAAAATGATCCGAGGCACTACTGGCGAGTGCAAATAATGCTGCAACGATTCCAACAATAATTGCAAAGCCCCAGAACAAGGTTCGCATTTCCCATTTTTTAATCGAAAAAACTTGCCGGTGGGTTTTATGAAAATGTTTACGGTACATAATGATTTATCGTTAATGTCATTTTTTTACACATGATGTGGCGATGCTCTTGTTGATGGACTGCCCTTTTATGATACTGAAATTATCCAGTACCTGCATTTTATCATTAATGAATTTTGCATCCAGTCTATTGTCTTTTATCTCAACAATCATTGATCCCAATTCCAATAAATTAACGACATTAGCCGGATGATCCAAAGGACCCTGATCAACTTTGGATGAGGAGCCAGCAACCACATAAACAGTGCCTTCATGTGGTGCCAATTTTTCAGAGTATTTTGCGTATGGCTTATTAGCATTACCCGGGCTGCTATCGAGAATCATATTATCGCTTAAACTGCTGGAATTACCATAATGACAATTAATCAAATATGAGCGTTCATACATGTGGCTGTGTCCGGTTAACACCAGGTCAACTCCGTATTGTTCCAATATAGGAAGAATATTCTCCCGCGTGTCTACTAAGCGACCCCAACTATCACGCGGGTTATCGGAATCATGAGTTCCCTTGGAATACGGGGGATGATGAAAAACAGCGATTAACCATTGTTGTTTAGTCTGATGTAAATCTCGTTTTAGCCAATTTAGCATTCTGCTATCGGTACTTAAATCGGAATCCGTAGTATCCAAAAACACAAAATGAATTTTTGCATAATCAAAAGCGTAGTAGCGCTCAGTGTTTGATGCTACGCCGCCAAGTTCACCTTTAATCGGAAACGTAAATAGATTATAAAAAGCCCAACGACGTGCATCATGATTACCGTATACCGGCCAATAAGAATAATTTCGTAACACATCTGCGAACGGCGCAAAAACTGCTTTTTGGAATTGTTTATTTGTGCCGGATCTATAAGCGTTATCACCGGTAGTTATTATAAAGTCCAGATCAGGTTTTGACGATCCATCTTTATTGACTCTAGGATTTTGCCTAAGCCATTGATACGCTGCATCACGAACATCAAAAATACCGCGCTTCCAGTCACCTGGATCACCTAGAACCCAAAATCGTACTGCCGTGGCTGTTCCGACGATGGGGGCTGTTACAAACCAATCATCTTTAGTGCCACCTTTGAAAATTTTCTGATGAGTACCGACAGAATAAAAATAACGTGTTGCGGGCTTCAGATTAACCAGTTGAACTTTATGTATAACATCAGTATTAGACTCAACAACCGTGTTTTTCAAATTCCGTAGATTTGAACCAAAACGAACAACACCCTGCTCAGGTTCAGCTGTTTGCCACTGAAGGGTAGCTTGATTTGAGCCAACCATTTGCAGGTAGGGAGCCCGGGTGCCACTGTAAAAACTCCCTAACGAGACATCAATGAATCGCCCGACACCGTAAATCACTATTAAGGCAATAAATGTATATAATATACGCCGCAGCCAAATTCGAACCCGATCTGAATAATTTTTATCTGACTTCACAAATAACGCTCTGTTTCCCTGGTTTGAAATTTAGTGTCTTGCAATTGTCGCAATAGATTCGCTGTAAGTCCATGCAATATAAGTGTTTTCAGCTAATCACAGGATAAGCTTTCTGTTTAGCAACTGTGATATAATAATTTCCACAAATAACGATAATAGCATTAACACTATAATTATTTTAATAATTTCTAATTAACGCTCTTTTTTCGACAATGCCAAAACTGATACGATTTTTATTGATTATAACCTTTTTACACCTGGTATTATTTTCATTACTGCGAGTGGCATTCTGGCAGTATTTTCATAATTCAGGTGATCCGATTTCATTAAACGATCTCGGTATGGCATTTTATCTCGGTTTAAAATTTGATCTGCAACTATCCCTGTTGATTATCCTGCCCATTTTTGTCATTGGAAATATTCGGCTATTTAATCCTTTTAATTCGGGCGGCATGCGTTTCATCTGGTTAGTGTATTTTTTCATTACCATGCTCAGTGTGTTACTCATTTACACCGGCAATTTTGGGCACTATGGCTATCTCGACAAACTGATTGATGCCACCATTTTACGTTTTTTTGAAGATATAACTATCTCAACCCAAATGGTTTGGGAAACCTACCCGGTGATTGCCTGGAGTTCGGGCTTACTGGCATTTATGGTTGTTTATACCTACATATTAAATCGATTAATAATTCGAGAAAGCTATTTAATTGAAACACCACGAGGCTTCTTTAAAAAAATAATACTCGCCACAGTTTTTACAAGCCTGATGATACTAGGCTTGTTTGGTAAAATTTCATTTTACCCATTGCGCTGGAGCGATGCCTTCTTTAGTCCGCATTACTTTGTTCCCGCGGTTACCAGTAATCCCGTGTTATATTTTTTTAATACCTTTAAAAATCGAAAAGTTGTTTATAGTGATTCTGAAACCCGAAAATATTATAACATTATGGCTAAATACCTTAATGTTGACTTACCCAGTAAATTTTCATTGAATTATGTTCGAAATATTCCAGCATCAAAAAAACAAGCTATTAAAACCAAAAACAAACAATTCAATGTAGTTATGGTTTTTCTGGAATCGTTTGCTTCTTATAAATCCGGTTTGTATAACAACCCGTTAAACCCAACTCCGAATATTGATGCACTTGCGAAAAAAGGCTATTTTTTCAAACGCTTTTATACTCCCAGTACCGGTACTGCGCGTTCAGTATTTACAGCATTAACCGGTATCCCGGATGTAGAGCCGCAACGAACCTCAACGCGAAATCCGCTTATCGTTGACCAGCATTTAATA
>JBGMRJ010000028.1:0-15261 GCA_048061315.1 Gammaproteobacteria bacterium | reverse complement strand
CCCTATACAATACCCGATGATGTTCCAAATTTTGTGATGGATAATAAGGATGATTCATTACTGACTCAATCCGGTTTTTTAAATAATGGTGAATACAATTCATATCGTTTTCTGGATCACAGTGTCGGATTGTTTTTAAAAGCTGCAAAAAAATCATCTTACTTTGACAATACCTTGTTTGTATTTTTTGGCGACCATGGTGTGCCCGGTACCGGAAAACACATATCACCTTCTTACAGCCAATTGGGATTAATGAACTTAAACGTACCACTCATTTTTTATGCGCCCAAATTAATTACTAAACCAAAACAATTTAATAAAGTTGCCAGTGAAGTCGATTTAATGCCAACCATTGCAGCGTTAGTCAATCAACCGTACGTTAATAGTACTCTAGGGCGAGATTTACTGGATCCGCAATTTGATAATTTACGTTATGCCTTCACCGTAGCGCATGGTACTACTCAACGAATCGGTTTAATCAGTGATCGGCATTATTATCAAATGGATGAATCCGGAAAAAATAAAAGTTTACATGATATAAACAGTCAATCACCACGCAAAGATATATCTGCTCAATATCCGGCAATACAGGCGCATATGGATAAATTGCTTCAGGCAATAAACGCCACGGTTAACTACATGCGTTACAATAATAGCAAATCTCATATTCAAGAAAATCAATAATCAGGATAATTATCAATGAAAATATTAGTTATCGGTGGTGGTGGTCGAGAACATGCATTGGCCTGGAAAGCAGCGCAATCACCATTGGTTACAACAGTCTATGTCGCACCGGGTAATGCCGGCACCGCCCTGGAAAAAAAAATAAAAAACATTGCGATTAATGCTGAGCAGGTTGCGGAGTTATTGCAGTTTGCCAAAGACAAAACCATTGATTTAACCATCGTCGGGCCTGAAGCACCTTTAGTATTAGGCTTAGTTGATCAATTTCAACAAGCCGGGTTACGCTGTTTTGGACCAAGCCAACAAGCATCGCAACTCGAAGGTTCGAAAACATTTTCAAAAGAATTTCTGGCGCGCCACAACATTCCAACGGCAGCCTATAAGTCCTACACTGATATTGAACTGGCAATAAACTACCTGAAATCTCAAGCATTTCCGCTGGTCATTAAGGCTGATGGCCTTGCTGCCGGAAAAGGTGTGATTATTGCTGAAACCGAATCGCAAGCCATTGAGACTGTACAGGATATGTTAGCCGATAATCGGTTTGGCGAAGCCGGACATCGGGTAGTGATAGAAGAGTTTCTAACCGGTGAAGAGGCAAGTTTTATCGTGATGGTTGATGGTGAACACGTTTTACCGTTAGCAAGCTCACAAGATCATAAAGCGGCTTATAATGGCGATACAGGTCCTAATACCGGTGGAATGGGTGCTTACTCACCTGCACCGGTTGTCACTGATACGCTGCATCAGACCATTATGGACACGGTTATTATGCCAACCGTTAATGGCATGGCGAGTGAAGGAATGCCCTACACCGGCTTTTTATATGCTGGCGTAATGATTGACTCAAACGGTATTCCTAAAGTGCTGGAATTTAATTGCCGATTTGGCGATCCGGAAACCCAGCCAATTATGATGCGATTAAAGTCGGATTTAGTCGCACTGTGTCAGGCCGCTATTGATAAAAAGCTGGATACTATTGCTATTGAATGGGATTCAAGAGCAGCTGTGGGAGTGGTTTTAGCGGCCGGTGGTTACCCAAATGATTACCGTAAAAACGATGTGATTCACGGTTTAACAAAGTCTCATGATGACAACGGCAAGATATTTCACGCAGGAACAAAACTTGTGGATAATCAAGTTGTTACTAGCGGTGGTCGGGTTTTATGTGCAGTCGGTTTAGGCGATAACGTCACAAGCGCGCAACAAACCGCGTATGAGCTTGTAAAAACCATAAATTGGGATGGTATGGAATATCGAACGGATATTGCATATCGCGCTATTAATCGTGAACATTCTAATTAAGTATTTGAATTATATGAATTATTTTTTATATCTGGTGAGATAGAAATCGACTAAAATATAATAATTTTGCTTCAGAACCAACACTTAGTGGCCTAAATTCCATTTTCAACAAGACATTATGCTGATCTTTGATTAGAATAACGTCCCTGTTTAACCCTAAACCGCATATCAATAGGGTTTCTAGTGTGCAACATAGACAGTTCGCGCATCGGGTTTCGAATTTTAATGGAATTGATTTTTAGTACCATTGCAAACGCTTTTGAGGAGTATTCATGTCTGTAAAACACCCTGTCATCGCAGTTACCGGTTCATCAGGTGCTGGTACCACAACGGTAAAAAATGCTTTTGAACATATTTTCTATCGGGAAAAAATTAACCCGTTAATTATCGAAGGTGACAGTTATCACCGTTACGATCGCGCATCAATGAAAGGCGCTATTGAAGAATTTGCAGCAAAAGGCAAACAGTTATCGCATTTTGGTCCAGAAGCAAATGAATTTGAATTACTAGAACAAACGTTTGAGAGCTACGGTAAAAGTGGTGCCTGCAAACGTCGCTACTATTTACACAGTGATGAAGAAGCCGAACCGTTTGGCCAAAAACCTGGTGAATTTACTGCGTGGGAAGATATTAAAGCAGGAACCGATTGTCTTTTTTATGAAGGTTTACACGGTGGTGTTGTTAGCGACTCAGCAAATGTTGCACAACATGTCGACTTACTTGTTGGTGTAGTGCCAATCGTCAATCTCGAATGGATTCAAAAAATCTTTCGTGATAACGATCAACGTGGTTACTCAGCTGAAGCAATTGTCGATACAATTTTACGCCGTATGCCTGATTACGTAAATTACATTACACCGCAATTCTCTCGAACCGATATAAACTTTCAACGTGTACCAACAGTGGATACTTCAAATCCATTTATTGCACGTGACATTCCAACACCGGATGAAAGTTTTATTGTGATTCGATTCCGTGAGCCCGAACGAGTTGATTTTCCTTATATTCTTAATATGGTTTCAGATTCATTCATGTCACGACCAAACACTATTGTTGTACCCGGTGGTAAAATGGGCTTTGCAATGGAATTAATTCTGGCACCACGAATACATGAAATGCTGGATTCAAAACGAAAAAGTTAACGTTCTATATGAATCACGAAAAAACCGGGAAGTCCCGGTTTTTTTTGATTCCGACTTTATTAATTTAATAATTTATATCCATACCAATCAGAGTGCGAGAATAATAATGGCTTGCTTGTTTTGCAAAATTATTAATAAAGAAATACCTTCTGATATTATCTATGAAGACCAGGATATTCTTGGCTTTAATGATGTTAATCCGCAAGCACCCATTCACGCGTTATTTATTCCTAAAAAACACATCAGCACGGTAAATGATTTTTCAGATACAGAAACACTAATAGCCGGAAAACTAATCATGGCTGCACAACACTATGCTTCTAACATTTCAGTGGCCGATAATGGCTATCGTTTGGTAATGAATTGTAATAATGATGGTGGACAAACTGTTTACCATATACATTGTCATTTTCTTGCTGGTCGACAACTTCACTGGCCACCGGGGTAGTTTGTTTTTATTACTAAAAATATAATTTAAATTTAAGGGGAAAAAATGTTTAATAAAATACCAAAAGCACTGCGTTTATTCTTATTTATGGTTTCAGCAATTATTTTTCTTGGAATTTATTTAACAGGCTACACCACCGCGCACTGGGTTTTATATCTTCCCGCGATATTTTTGATACTTGCAAGCATTTCCGGGATATGTCCGGGAATCGTTTTTATGAAGAAAATTGTTGGTGAAAAATAGAAACTATAAAGCCTCTAAGGAAATCTTGATTGGGAACCTCGAAACGAGGTTCCGTTATCGCCTTAAATCCTGTGACATTACCTGAATACCACCCGTTAATAAACTAACTTTAAAACCATTTTGTGCCAGCAGAAAAGAACCTGATGAACTTCTGGCACCGGTTCGACAACAACAGATATACTCAGTTTCTTTATCAAGCTCACTCATTCGTAACCGCAATTCATGAAGTGGTATATTAAGTGCGCCGGGTAAGCGACTGTGGTGAAATTCTTTTGCATGGCGTACATCAAGCCATTTAGCACCCAGCAATATTTTTGATCGCGCTTCATCGGGTGATACTCGAGCCATTAGAGGCTCAATTAATAATTCATCAAAGTCTTTTTTCGATAAGCGCATCAGAATACCATCACTTGTCATAGTGACACTGGCATTACGCGGCGATTTCGCTACCAATGCTTCTTCTCCAAAACTGGTTCCGGCAGATAAGCTTGCTAATTCAATAGTACGTGTGACAACGGCTGTTCCATCTGTAACGATGTAATAGTAATCACCTTCGCCACCCTGCTCTATAATTTTATCACCATTTTTAACATTAACGGATTCCATTTTCTCAAGCAAATTTTTAATATTTGCCGGTGGCATATTTTTAAATGCCATTATTTGTCTGATCTTACGAATCCAGTCCCGTGATTCGTAAACAATGGTATCCTGATCTTTTTTAGTGACATCAGGTTTTATATTTTGTACTTTTTGATTTTTGTCGTTAACTTTTTTGTCAGTTTTTTTGCCTTCTACTTTATTATTTTCAGTTTTATCAACTGTTTTTTCTTTTGGTGCTGTTTGTTGCTGTTTGCTATTATTCTTATCATCTGATGATGTTTTATCATTTATTTTAATAGCTTCATTTACTGTAGTTTGTGCATTGGGATCTGGCTCAGGTTTTTTCTGCCATTTTTTATCGTTATTTTCTTTAAGCTGTTTATCTTCAATTTGTGATTGTTTTTTTTCTGTGTCTTTATCTGATATTACTTTCTCATCTTTGTTATTTTCTGTGGTTATTTTGTTATCTACTTTTTCCACTTCTTTGGTCTTTTTACTTTCTGAAGTTTTTGCATTACCTGATTTTTCTAATTTTTCATCTTTTTTATTTTCTGGAATTTTTGTATTAACTGATTTTTCTGATTTCTCATCTTTCTTTAATTCAGGTTTAATGGTTTTGGTAAAATCAACTTTATCAACACTTTCCAGATTTCTATTGGGTTCTTTTGCATCTGCAATTGAATCTAAAACCGCTTGTTCCACTAATTTTTCAACTTCATCATCAATGACCTCTTCAGTTTCTTTAGTCGCGACCTTCTTATCAGTGTTTGAAATTTCAGCAACAGCCAGCTGATCCCACATCATCATGTAATCCAGAACACTATTATCAATACGAACCAGTTCTACTGAACTCATTGCGACAGCAGAGCATTGTCTTGGTTGACTGTCATCGAGTGGAAATTTACCTTCTTTGGAATTACTGCGAATAGTTGTCTCATTATTAGCGGTAGACGACGTTAATTGCACATCTCCTTTTAATATATAAATGGTTTGATTATCTACATCACCTTCACGAAAAATACTAACGCCCATACCAACTGATTCGACATACGATAAGCTAACCAATTCATCTAGACGTTCATCTGATAAACTTGATATCGGTTCAAATAGTCGTAAACTCTCCCGAGTAATTACGGCATGCGATTTTTTCTCTGCTTTGCTCATAATAGGCCGTTTATAAAATAAAAATATTTTAAGAATTCAAAAATTGATGGTATTAAACATACAATATTTGAGTAAGTATAGTTTGATTTTCTCAGTTTGAAGTTTACCTACTGGAAACACTATAAATTAACTGTTTTCAGTACCATTCACTTAATGTCGAGATTTTGAAAAAATTGTATAACTTTTACTCTGTATAGTTCAATTATAGATTATTTAACGAAACTTCAAGTAAATTGTAAAGTAACACCACCACTTTCGAATAAACATTGTGAGATAGGCATCACATTCTCGATAAAGACTAAATAAATCTGTCGTTCTGCCGACAAATATCCTATTCGAAAATTAGGGTAAAACAGAACATGGGGCTAACAAATATACTCAGTAAAATCTTTGAGTTAAATAATATTGATTATCACTATAATGAGAATTCAGTAAAAGATTATATCCAAAGCTCCTGGACAGCGAACACACCGACACCCAATAATCTGGCCAATATTACATTACTGAAAACAGCAGAATCGATCATTTTTGCGATATTACCGGCAAGTCATCATCTCAATATTGCCAAGATTATCGATATACTGAAAATACCAGTTCACTATTTAAATGTCTCAGCAATTCATTCGCTCCAGGAACAGTGTGAACAACTTAATATCACAGAAATAATGAAACACCATAATATTCAGGTTATTATTGATTTGGAAGTAAGTGACTTAAACACTGTGTTATTTAAAAACGATTCAGAAAAAAACTACCTTAGTGTCGAATCTCAAAATCTGGAAAAACTAATCATTGAAATACCCATCGGCTGTCAGTTTTCTGAACCTAAACCCGAATTTATGTTTCACCCTAACTTAACGATGGGTGCACCTCGATTGGATATCGCTAATAAAATTGAAAATATTACGACTTTACCCATTTTACCGGAAATCGCTACGCAAATTTTACAATTACAAAATAATGCTGATGCTACTGTAGAGTCATTAGCCAATATTGTTAAACAGGATCCTTCGCTAACAAGTCTTATTCTGAAATATGCGAATTCAGCCTTATTCGGTCAACGTGGTAGCGTTGATTCGGTTTATGATGCAATCTTACGTGTATTAGGATTCGATACGGTGCTATATCTTGCTATTGGTTTGACGATGGGTAATTCCTTTAAGCTTGACAGGGAAGGCCCATTAGGGTCGAAACATATCTGGGAACATGCTGTTTTTACTGCTGCAATTTGTCAGAAATTATCATCAAAATGTCCAAAAGAATTTAGACCTAGCCCGGGTCAGGCTTATCTTGCAGGTTTACTCCATGATATTGGATTTCTGGTTTTAGCAAACTCATTTGAAACCGAGTATTTTTGGTTGAACAAGTTAATTGATTCTAAACCAGAAGTCCCTATGACGGTTATTGAACACCAATTACTGGGTATACACCACACCGATTTAGGTAAAACTTTAATGACAAATTGGAATATGCCTGAATTTTTAGTCATCGCAGTCTCTGAGCACCACAATGAGAATTATCTCGGTAAGCATTGTGAAATATCTGGCCTGGTACTCTTGGTCGACCGCGCTTTAAAGTCTCACGGTCATTCGGATGCATTTTCTGATGTTCTACCGGAAGAGCTGGTTTCCAGGCTAGGGTTAACACGCGATGACATCAAGAATTGTATAAATGAAGTGTTAGAATGCAGTGAAAGTCTGGATCTAATGGTTTCTGCTATGGCTAGCTAATTTTAGAGCCTTAAACCACCCAATCTTCGTGTTACTAGAAAACGATACCAATACATTCCGATTAAAAATGCCGTTACAAAAATAATTACGGCATATATGATCAAGAAATTCTGACTATTTCCAAGATCATCAACGTATTTTTCTTCTAATATTCGAGCTAGCTTTAACTCTAGCTCGGATTTATCTGTTCTCACTTTATCAAGATCAGAGATCAACGCTACTTTAATATTGCTCAGTTTATCAATTGCCTGATTTAGTTCTGATATCGTTGTATTTTGTTTTTCATATTGAATGTTCAGAGTATTAAATTTCTCACGAACCGGGATTTCCTTAGTCATATAAACTTCTTTCACCCAGCCTGTAATTCCCGATTCTGTTCGGATTTTAATATAACCATCCTCACTTTCAATTACCGTCAAGTGCATTCCTGATGTAACAACATTAATCGGCGCTATACTGCTATCCGGGCTTGGTCGAACACCAACCCGTAGATTATCACTGACATAAACAGTTTCAGCATAACTCGAAGTTGTATATGAAAAAACACTAATACAGATGAGTAATAAACGGCAATGTAGTGAATTAGCTTTCAATCTGGTTCCTATTTTTTGTTTGATAAGTCTAAACTAATATTGGTAATATTTTTTTAGTTATTCATATTCCGTTTAACCAAATACTGTATAAACTATTTTGAATAATAACACTAAACTTATATCAGCATCAGCTACAAAGCACTTTAATTACAGTATTTTGCACTTTATTCATCAAAACCCTCTTAGAATAATATTATTGGATTAAATCAAGATAAACACGGCTAGAATTCATTTTTAATGGTATTTTCTTTAGATATTGACCAAGACAGGGCCCCCAGATACAAATACCATCGCTAATTTTAAACTGTGCACCATGAGTAGCGCATTGAATAGAAGTATTATCATAATTTAAAAATCTATTTTCCTGCCAATTCAATTCTACTCCGGTATGTGGACAGTGATTCTCATAGGCAAACAACTTACCCTGCGATTTAATTAAAAATCCGTGACGAATTTCCCCCAAAAACTGGTATTCAAACTGTTTTGTTGTTAATTCTTCTATTTCGTCTTCTTTACAGAGATACATCTCACCAATATCCATAACTTTTCTTTACTGAACCTTAATATTTATATAATTTAAAACTAAAATCCTCAAATACTATGCCAAAATGATATTTTTTAAAATCAACAACACTATTTTGAAATTTAATAATTCGATTTTTATTTTATCTGAGCCAATAACGCGATTTATACTGAAATACTAGACTTTTTATGAAAAAAATTGAATTATCACTCCACTTTTTTTCATAATATGCTATTGTATAAACAATTCGCAAAGTCTAATGATTAAAAAAAATTGGAGCAACCATGGCTACTAAGAAAAAAGCAAAAAAGAAAGCATCTAAGAAAAAAGCAGTTAAATCCACACCAACAATTAAAGCTATTAAAGAGCCTCTAACCAAATCCGTTATGTTTAGTGAACTTGCTGAACGAACTGAATTATCAAAGAAACAAATTACTTTAGTATTTGATGAATTACAAAATCTAATAAATGGTCACATTAAACGTAATGCAGCCGGTATCTTTACTTTGCCTGGTTTATTAAAAATTAAGGTTGTTCGCAAGCCCGCTACTAAAGCTCGTAAAGGCATCAATCCTTTCACTGGTGAGCCAACGATATTTAAAGCCAAACCTGCTCGAAATGTTGTAAAAGTTCAAGCTTTAAAGGCACTTAAAGAAATGGCCAAATAATATATCCAACTTATTTTTCCAAAAAAACCCGATTTAATAATCGGGTTTTTTGCATTTATGACTATAAATAAAAGTCTATTTAGAGCTATACCTCTAAAAAGTAAAATTCATACCAAAAATTATTCCTTCATCGATTGTATATTTTCCAAAATTAAGAACTTCCACAGTAATTGATTGATATCCAATAAATAATGTTGTTAACGGAATAACTTGGTAACCTACCCGAACACCAAAATCAACAAATTTATCAATATCACCATATGCAACAGGTGAGGGAGCAATATAATAATATCCACCAAATTCAAAACCTGGCAAGTTAACAGGAGAAAAGGCTAAATCACCACCGAGTGCAATAGCTGATACTGTATAGTTCGTGCTGTTACTATTAGTGACTTCACCAAAATAACCTCGAATACCCAATGTTGCAACCACTGGCGCATCAAGATTTTCACCACTGACTAATAAACCCGCTACTCCCAATATATCATTTTCAGTATAAATAGCACCGCCTTCAAATTGTAGTCGGGTTGAAATAGCCCCACCGGTGTACATGAACCGTGCTGAGTCATTACTTAATTGCGCATTGATCGCAGCTGCAAACGGTGCAGTGCAATAACTAAAAAATAAAACGATAAATATAATTTTTTTAACCATGATCACCCCAAATTTACTTTTATTCTTGTAATAAAAGTATTGAATACCTTAAAATTCAATACTATCTTTTTATTATAACAATGATTGCATAACCAGTTGAATATCCTGTTTAGCTTCCTGTAAAACTTTCATACTGGCTTCAACACCCTCATCACTCAAAGTTAACTTCTTAAATGCAGGTATATCGGCTAAAACGGGTAGGTTTACTGCCCTCGCTGTACCGAATAAACTATGAATTTTTGCTACTATCACCACATCAATGTAGTCAGTAGCACCATTACTCTCGCGCATAAAATCATTTACGTGTTCTGGTACGTCTTTTATTTGCTCGTCAAAACCCCATTTCTCCAGAATTTTTGTCCCAATAGATTGATGCATAGAATCAAGAATAACATCAATTTGTGAATCATCCTCCAACAGCTCCGGAAATTCCACAATGTAATTTAAGATAGGTAATTTACCAATATTATGAATTAAACCTGCGAGTAACGCTGTATCGACTTGTAACTCTGGAATTTTTCTTGCCAGCACACTACTAATTGCTGCAACATAGCTGCTCTCCTTCCATATTTTTTCAAGTCGTATTCGCACTCGTTTTTCTGATGTTGAAAACATATTGTGTAATACCAGGCAAGTCACAATATCACGAGTCGTTTTCATGCCAAGCTTCGAAATAGCTGAATAACAATCATTAACGTCTGTCGCTGTTTTATACAAAGGCGAATTCGAAATTTGAATAACTCTGGCAGTAATTGATGGATCGGTTTGAATTAACGTCGCCAAATCACGAATACTTTTATCTTCATCGTTAACGGCTTTGCGAACCTTTAATGCAATTTCAGGTAATGATGGTAATACAATGCGGCCTGATTCGAACTCGCTGTTAATTTTTTGAGTTAATTGCTCAACACCTTTCACGCGATTCTCCAAACTGAAATTTAAAAATACTAGCATATCAACTAGATACTACTCTAACAGTAGACTATTCAATTTTTTTTTCGAGTTTATTTTGAATTTCTAATAGCGTTTTCTGATAAATAGAGTGATGCACCCCTCCCAGGGAGACTGCTTTTTTAGCGTATTTCAATGCCATAGCTAATTTCCTGGTATCAAGGTTTAACTGTGCAAGATTGTTGAATGCCGGGGCATACTCCGGCCAGAGTTGAATAATGTGTAAATACTCTTTTCTAGCTAGTGTTAATTGTTGTTTGGAATAATAACTATTTGCCAGTCCCATTTTAAAATTCTGATTATCCGGCCATTTTTGTGCCGCTGCCTGGTATGCAATGATCAGTTCTGACCATTTATTTAATCGTTCCAAACTCACCAATGACGTTAAATATCGCAACTCATCTGCATTTAGCGGAAACTCACCTGGTTTTAATATACGTAATGCCCAATAATCTGCTCTAGCCCAGGTACGTTCAAATAACGCTACCGTAACACGATGTTGTTTTTCTTCACCTGATCGTAAAATAATCTCGTTTTTAGTAAGATCATAACCGATTACAACCGCAAAGTGCCATTGCGAATACCAATCTAACCCTAAATTTTGAAACACCAAAACCGGCTTACCGGCTGCGATTTCAGCGAGTAAATCCTGTAATTGCGGTTTAATTAAATAGGGAATACGACCAAAACGTCGAGTAGCAGCGATTATTTCAATTTGTAAGCTGCCTTTTTTATCGGGTATATAAATCAATGGTGTTAATTCTTCAGGTGTTACTTTAACACCACTATCATCTAACACGGTTGCTAACGCGGCAGGACCACATTGATATTGTTGTTGCGGGTAAAAAACCGTTTCGGTTAACTCAGTTGCTGGATAACGTGCAGCATAGTTTAAATCATATAATGCGTCTGTCTGAGGAGTGCTGGCACATCCATTTAAAAAAACACAGCTTAACGCTAATAATTTAAATAATATTTTACGTAATATACTTAATCGGCAAAATATCATTAGCAATTGCTAGAGTGTTAATTTTCAACAACGATCGGTTCTTTGCGTTTTTGAGTTTCACCACGATCATTAACCGCTCCTGAATTTTTAGAACCACCAGAATTTTGAGACGTTTTCTTAACAAAGGGAAATAAATCGGTATAACCTGCAATATCGGTGAAAAGTAAAACCAGAAAAAGAACAGCAAGTATAGTCAGAACTTCACCACCAGCCGGCAATTCTGATATATCTGATGATAAGGCCGTGATTTCAGCATCTGTCATTGAACTTAATCGGGTGTGCACTTGCTCCGGTGCAACGCCTAGCGTAATTAATTTTTGTTCTAGTTCAACTCTATTAAAAGCCAATCCCGGTAGTGCAATAGTTGCTTGACGAGCCAGATCTGCATTCACAATTTGCGCTGTTGAAACCATCGCCGCGGATACCGTTATGTTAATGCTGAATAACACTACAATCGTTAACAATACACTACGGGATTTTACCAGTTTGTGAAAAAATAAGCTCATTCGATATACCTCAGTTTTACAATTTCTTTCATAATAGCGTTAATACTGAAGTAATTTCAAATCTTATTGAAAAATATTAAGGGTAAATGTGACAACGGCCTGATTATATAACCAGACCGCCTAAAGGTACGAAATTAATATTACGAATGATAATCAATGAGATAATCTTTTATAATTTTTATCGATGCTAATGTTGTTAAAATTTTTAAACATCTTACTCAAATCAGCCGGTGCGCCCCGAACATGCTCAAGGTAATCTGCTTGCTCATGACGATTATGTGCCACAAGATCAATTCTATCCCGGATATCCGGATTTTCCTGTATAAATTTTAGAAATGATCCACAATCAACTCGAACCACGTCAACCTGCGTTAAAGCTGAAACGGTCGCAGTACGAGGTGCACCGGTTAATAATGACCATTCACCAAAATATTCACCGGATTGCAAGATAGCAAGATTTAATTTTCGATTGTGGTCTGCATGACTCACTTTAGCCGTACCATGAATTATAATATATAAAGCGTCTCCCGGTTCACCCTCTTGTACAATTGAACCGCCAACTGGCACACTGACTATAGAAGAACTTTCCTGCAAGCTTTGTAATTGTTCGTTGGATAAATGCCGAAAAGCTGACACAGAGCGTAATGCAGTTTCAGTGATCCGGTTTCGATAACGGCTTATAATCGCATCATAAAGTGCTGCATTTTTTATGACAAGATGCTGCATCGTTGCACCATTAAATTCAAGCAAAACGGTGGGTTTACTCACTCTGACTGTTGATACCCGAGGCGTATTAAACATCGCAGAAATTTCACCAAATAATTCACCTGTCCCTAAATGAGCTAGTACAAAATGTTCTCGTTCTCGTTCCTCACTAACTTCAACTTCACCCATAATGATAATGTATAATTTGTCATCCACCTGATGTTGCTGACAAAGAATGTCACCCTCATTAACATGACGGACAACGCCATGATCAAGCAGATACTCTTTATCATCAATCCTTAAGTATTGATCGAAAGTTAATTCATTATCGATAACGTTTGAAACCGTTTCATGAACATTCTTAGGTGTAACTGAACTCATAATGTATAAACCTCGGTGACATGGCTGTATGTATATATTAAGATATCGACTCAATCCATTTACTTATAAATTTAGAAACGGAAGTAGTTCACATTTTTAACACAAATTATATTTTAGTTAACGTCATACCTACATATAACCACTAATTAAATGTGTTAAATAAAAACAGTATGACGTAAGTCGACCCGTTTTTCTTACACTGCATTCTCATTTATTAACATGACTAATTATTATACTTTGTATAAAAGATAGCAGGGTGTTCATTTTATGCAAATAATGTTTTACCGTTAATTTATTAAGAAATTTAATGGCAATTAAGCGATAATATAGACCAACAATAAACCTGTTTTATTAATTTATTATTAATAAATTAAACAATCGAGTGAAATAAGTAACTAAAATCCACCATGTTTTTACCTTTTGACCGTAAACCTGATTGGCGTAATCCTCCCTACGTCACTTTAATTCTGATATTGATTAATTCCGTCATTTTTATACTCTATCAAACTAACGATACTGAAAAATTTAATGAGGCTTATAATTACTATACCGATTCAAAATTACCGGAATTTGAAATACCACAATACATTAATTATCTAAAGAAAAATTCTCATATTAAAGAAGCTTCAAAGATTAAAGAAGTTCTATATGATAAAAATACCGATCACAATAATTTACAAATGATCATTTTTGATATGCTGGCCGATGGTGGTTTTAAAAAGGCACTTGAACAAAATAAAATAATCACTCCTGATAATAAAAAATTTGCTCAATGGAAACAATTACGAGATATTTTTTCACTAAAGCTCAATGCAATTCCCGGGTATCACTTTGCATTATTTGCCTCGGAGCCCAAATATCTTAGTTTTTTAACTTTTCAATTTCTTCATGCCGACTGGTCCCACCTTATTGGTAACATGATTTTTCTATTTATTTTTGGTTTTGTTCTGGAATCAGCATTAAACCGTCCAATGTATTTAATTTCGTATTTGTTAGCCGGTGTTGGTTCAGGATTTTTTTATGTCTTCCTTGATCCAAATAGTGCTGCTGCCACTATTGGTGCATCCGGCTCTATATCCGGATTAGTAGGTATGTATACAGTTATATTTGCATTTCGAAAAATACGATTTTTTTACTACATATTATTTTATTTTAATTACGTTAAAGCTCCTGCTATAATTTTATTACCGCTATGGTTAATCTATGAATTATCTTTACAGTTTTGGGGCCCAGCTAATATTAATAACATTGCGCATATAGGTGGTCTGTTAACTGGTGTAGTCATTGCATTTATAATAAAGCATTTTACCAAGCTGGTTAATCTTAATTACGTTAATGAGATTGATGATGTTAAAACTTATAATACAGACTATGACCAAGCACTCGATCTTGTTTCAAAACTCGAATTTGAACAGGCAACGAAAATTCTCGAAAAATTACATGAATCCGACCCTAGTAACGTAGAGGTTCAATTTCAACTTTATAATATAGCAAAACACAATCCAACTTCAGAACAATTCCATCGACATGCGCGCAATTTATTATCAATGACTGTTCCTAATGAGAATAATATTAAAATGCTGCACACAGTTTACACCGAATACAGCCACACCGCTAAACCCCCTAAACTAAGTGCTAATTTGCTTTTTACACTAGCAACAAAATTTGCTGATTCACCTTATATTGCTGAAGCTGAAACTATAATATTATTTTTACTGAACAAAAGACCCGAATTTGAAAAAATACCAAATGGCTTGGCGTTGTTAGTTAAAACTTATAAAAATCTGGATAATCAATCAAAAATAAATAAATATTTTGAAATTTTAAAGAATAACTATCCTAACAGTATAGAAGCGAAACAAACGGTAATTTAATATTAAAATTAATTTATTCTTCAGTAGTAATATTCGGTTTTAAACCATTAACCATGTCGATATAAGTTAATATTTCAGATT
>JBGMRJ010000027.1:22102-28759 GCA_048061315.1 Gammaproteobacteria bacterium | reverse complement strand
AATGTAGCTCGGTAATTCATCTCAAAAATATGAAACAAACTTTACAACTACGGCTCGGACAACATTTAACAATGACACCACAATTGCAGCAAGCAATTCGCTTGCTGCAATTATCGTCCTTGGAACTGCAAACAGAAATTCAGGAAATACTGGATTCGAATGTAATGCTTGAGTCATCTGAAGACAGCGATTCTCAAAATGATTCAGAACCGGAAAAAGAAAAAACGCTCAGTGAAAAATCCGACTCCAGCCTGGATTTGCAAAATGCCAAAATACCCGATGAATTAGCGACTGACAGTAGTTGGGAAGATACTTATGACAGTCCAGTCACATCATCAACACAACAAAACTCAGACTACAATAACCAATCATATGAAATTGGAAATGATCGAACTGAAAGTTTACAGGAATCTTTAAATTGGCAATTAAATCTAACTTCATTTAGCGATACTGATTTAGTTATCGCGACTCACATAATTGATGCCATCAATGACGATGGTTATTTATCATCAAGTACCGAAGATTTATCTGTAATTATAAACAAAGATCGCGATGAACAACTTGATGTTATTGAAGTTGATGAAATTGAAGCTGTTTTACATCGTATTCAGACTTTCGATCCCCCTGGTATTGCTGCCAGAGATTTACAGGAAAATTTAACAATTCAATTAAAACTGCTTGATGATGATAATCCTGATTTTAAACTTGCTAGTACACTAATCTCTGAACATTTCGATTTGCTTGCTAATAGAGATTATCAACAAATCATGCGTCGTATGAAACTAACGGAACAACAATTAGCGCTGGTACTCGATGTTATTACATCTTTAAATCCCAGACCCGGTAGCCAAATCACAGATCAAAAACCAGAATATATAATACCGGATGTATCAGTGAAAAAAATTAATGGTGTCTGGAAAGTTAAATTAAATAAAGATAATACCCCTAGCCTGAGAATTAATTCGCACTATGCAGGACTCATTAAAAGTGTTAAAAGTAGTGCTGACAGTTCTACTCTTAAAGACCATTTACAAGAAGCGAAATGGTTTATTAAAAGTTTATCAAGTCGAAATGATACATTATTAAAAGTAGCCAACTCGATTGTTAAACATCAAAGAGCGTTTCTTGATTATGGTGAAGAGGCAATGAAAGCATTAGTGTTACATGATATTGCAGAGGAAGTGGAAATGCATGAGTCAACAATATCCCGTGTAACCACAAAGAAATACATACACACCCCTAGAGGAATCTTCGAGCTTAAATATTTTTTCTCAAGCCATGTTTCCACCACTAATGGTGGAGAATGTTCTGCCACAGCAATTCGGGCACTAATAAAAAAACTGGTATTAAGTGAAAACAGAAAGAAACCCTTAAGTGATAATAAGCTAGCCGAAATTTTATCGGATCAGGGAATTAAAATTGCAAGACGAACAATTGCAAAATACCGCGAATCGCTTACGATTCCACCGTCTAATGAACGAAAGAGACTGCAGTAGTAAAAACAGATTTATACATTAACATTACATAAAAAAGAGGTGATAATATGCAATTAAATGTAACCGGCCACCATATAGAAGTAACAGATTCCTTACACGAATATATTATAAGCAAATTTGAACGACTTGAACGACATTTTGATAAAGTAACAAATGTTAACGTTATCCTCAATGTTGAAAAATTGAACAAAAAAGCAGAAGCTACACTAAATCTAAAAGGCAATAAAATATTTGCAGATGCAGTTAATGAAGATATGTATGCCTCTATAGATGCTCTGATTGATAAACTGGATCGTCAAATATGTAAGCACAAAGAAAAGATTACCGATCATCATCGTAGTGAAGGTAGCATTAAGAAACAGGAACAAATTGAGGATCAAATATAATAAAATGGAGTTAACAGATTTAATTTCACCTGAACGTATTGCCTGCGACGTTGAAGCAAAAAGCAAAAAAAGAGCACTTGAAACATTAAGTGAGCTAATCAGCTCTGCAGATAGCAAATTTTCATCTTTGGAAGTATTCAGCAGTTTGCTCGCACGTGAACGTTTAGGTGGAACAGGAGTAGGTCATGGCGTAGCCATTCCACATGGACGTTTAAAAAATAGCGCGAATAAAACAATTGGTGCACTAATAAAGCTTAAATATGGTGTTGATTTTGATACGCTGGATAATAAACCAGTCGATTTATTATTCGCACTACTGGTGCCAGAAAATTCTACTGATGAACATCTTCAGGTACTGGCTGTATTGGCGTCATTATTTGAACAGGAAGATTTCAGAGCTAAATTACGCGAAGCAGATTCACCAGAAAAAGTCTATCAATTAATAAAAGAATGGCAGTAGTAATTATATTCCGTAATGAGTAAAAAATTTACTGCACAACGGCTATACAAAGACTTCAAAAAACGGTTATCACTTACCTGGGCTACCGACAAAAAAGATGATAAACGCTCTGAGTTGATAATCGCGCCCGAAAATCAACAACGAAGCTTAATCGGGCATCTTAATTTAATAAGACCAAATTACATTCAGGTTATTGGTGAGTCCGAACTAAATTATTTACGCTCACTCGGTAAAAATTCACGACAAGATGCGATTGATTCACTTTTTAAACACACACCGGTCATTGTTATATTGGCTGATTCAATCTCAGAGATATACGAGCTTAGCAATTACTCTAAAAAGTCGGGCACTCCTATACTGAGAAGCACCGAAAATAGCATTAATATAATAGACAGTATCCAATATGACTATTCAGGAATATTTTCAGGTCAGACCAATATGCATGGTGTTTTCATGGAGGTAATGGGTATTGGTGTGTTACTGACAGGTGAAAGTAATATTGGCAAAAGTGAATTAGCGCTGGCTTTAATTTCTCGTGGGCATCGATTGATTGCCGATGATTCACCCGAATTTATTCGAGATGCACCCGATGTTATAACAGGAACATGTCCAAGTGTTTTAAAAGATTTTCTTGAAGTTCGCGGTCTTGGTTTATTGAATATCAGAGCAATGTATGGCGATAATTCAATCGTCCCCTATAAGCGATTACGGTTGATTATTCATCTTGCAGAATTAACACCATCAGAAAGTCAAGAAATTGATCGACTTGGTAGTAAGTCTCATAGTATAACTATATTAAACGTTGAGATCCCTAAAACGGTTATTCCAGTAGCACCCGGCAGGCATTTAGCTGTCATTGTCGAAGCTGCTGTTCGTAATCAAGTATTGATAATGAACGGTTATGATGCATCCAGTGACTTTATTCAACGACAACAAAATATTATATTAAATAAAAATGATTAATAAGGTTTTTACATGCGATTAGTAATTGTCAGTGGCCTATCAGGTTCAGGTAAAAGTAACGCATTACATGTATTAGAAGATCATGACTTTTATTGTATTGATAATTTACCCATTAATTTATTACAAGCGTTTGCTGAAGATATTATCAATTCAACTAACGATGGTCATGAAAATTTTGCAGTTGGTATTGATGCTCGAAATCTCAGTACCATTGTTGATAATTTCGAAGATATGTTACAAAGTTTAAATAATACTGGATTACAAAGTGAAGTTATTTATCTTAAAGCATCAGACGATGTCATTATTAAACGATTTAGTGAAACCCGCAGAAAACACCCCCTTACCAATAAATCCACATCATTAAATGAAGCTATCAAAAAAGAACAAAATTTACTCGAACCAATATCGCGTTGTGCTCAAATTACATTTGATACATCCTTCACAAATATCCATGAACTTAGAGATGTTATTACCCAACGAATATGCAGCAATAATACCAATACTCTGACTATTCAATTTCTATCTTTTGGATTTAAACACGGCATTCCACTAAATGCAGATTATGTATTTGATGTGCGCTGTCTTCCTAACCCACACTGGGAACCGGAACTAAGATCCGGAACGGGTAAAGATGTCGCAGTTCAAAATTTTTTAGAACGCCATTCCTCAGTTAATAAAATGATGAATGATATTATAAAATTTATCACAGATTGGATCCCCTGCTTTGAATCAGATAACAAAAGTTATATGACTATCGCAATTGGCTGTACGGGTGGACAACATCGCTCGGTTTATTTTGCTGAAAAACTATCTGAACATTTTTCTAAAAACCGTGACAGCATTCAAACTCGACATCGTGAATTACCATGACTGTCGGTTTATTACTTATTACTCATAAAGACGTTGGAAAATCATTACTTGATGCCGCTTCCGCCGTTCTGGGGCATTGCCCATTAAAAGCACTTACTGTCTCAATTGAAAACGATTGTAATCCAGATCGCAAGGATGAATTAGTCAAAAAGCACATTAAAACACTCGGGACAGATGCGGGAATTTTGATCATGACCGACATGTATGGATCGACACCCAGTAATATCGCATGCCGCCATGTTTCAACAAATATAAAAGCGGTTTCCGGTATAAATCTACCAATGCTTGTCCGAATTTTAAATTATCCTGATTTGAATTTAAATCAACTTATCGCCAAGGCCACTTCAGGTGGAATTGAAGGTGTCATGAGTTGCAAAAACGAAGATTAATATGATAAATAACAAGATAACAATAATTAATAAATTAGGGCTTCATGCGAGAGCAGCTGCAAAATTTGTCACCATTGCATCCAGATTTGAAGCTACAATTGAAATAGCCTGTAAAAATAACAAGATTAATGGTAAAAGTATTATGGGCGTTATGATGTTAGCCGCATCAAAGGGAACTGAGATTGAGCTTATAATTTCAGGTGATGATGAAACACAAGCCAGTGCAGCTCTTTCTGAATTAATCAAGAATCGATTTGATGAGAAAGAATAATAACTATATAAAGGTACATCAATTTTTTAAGTTAAATATATAAATACAGGTTATAGTTTAGTATGACTTTAATTCTAAGTGGCACAGGAGTTTCGAGTGGTATCGCTATAGGTGAGGTTGTATTATTACAAACTGATAAATTTGATATTTCTGAAATTACTCTAGCTGATAATGAAATAAATAATGAAATTCTTCGTTACCGGGAAGCAATATCAGTAGCTAAAGCAAATTTAAAAAATATCCGCGAACAAATATCTACGTCCACTCCTGATGACATAGCCGCATTTATCGATGCTCATTTGCTAATGCTCTATGATGCAACATTAGCAATAGCGCCAATTGAAATAATTAAATCAAACAAATGTAATGCTGAATGGGCACTAAAATTACAACGGGATAACTTAATCTCGGTTTTTATGGAAATGAAAGATCCCTATCTTCGTTCTCGTAGTGAAGATATTGAGCATGTATCAAACTCCATACTATCAATATTATTACAAGATACTACAACTATATCTTCAATTACTACTAATCAAACTAGCTACAAAAATAAAATTTTAATTGCAACCGATCTAACTCCTGCTGACACAGTCCTCATTCAACAACAAGGATTCACCGGTTTTGTTATTGAAGCAGGAGGACCAACATCACATACCGCGATATTAGCTCGAAGTTTAAAAATTCCGGCCATCGTTGGAATGTCAAATGCGCTTCAACTTATAAAAAATAATGAGCTAATCGTAATTGACGGGGCAACCGGCATACTAATGTCAGGTGAAAATAGACTTACTATTCAGTACTATAAAAATAAAAAAGCAGACTACAAAAAGCACGTACAACAACTACTTGAAACTCAAAAAAAACCGGGAATAACACTTGATGGTAAAAAAATAATAGTACGAGCCAACATTGAGTTACCAAATGATATACAGGATGTTAACAAATCGGGTGCTGATGGTGTTGGACTCTATCGAACTGAATTTCTATTTATGAATCGAGATGATAATCCCACAGAACAGGAACAGTATGAGATCTACACTAAAATTGCCAAACAAATTAAAGATCAACCACTCACCATTAGAACCCTGGATTTAGGCGCGGACAAACAAGTAGATGGCGCACAAAAAAATTTACCGACCACAACTAATCCTGCATTAGGATTACGGGCTATTCGTCTCTGCATTAAGGAACCTCAACTTTTTATCCCCCAAATACGTGCTATTTTGCGTGCATCCGCGGATTACAAATTACGCATCATGATACCAATGCTATCAAATTCACATGAATTAGATCAGGTGTTGAATATTATAAATGATGTCAAAAACAGTTTAAAATCGCAAAATATAAAATATGATAAAAATATTATGATCGGTGCAATGATCGAAGTTCCCGCTGCTGCTCTCTCAGCAGATATATTCGCTCAAAAAATGGATTTTTTATCCATTGGTACAAATGACTTAATACAATATACCCTTGCAGTTGATCGAATTGATGAAAGTGTAAATTATTTATATGACCCATTAAATCCTGCAGTATTACAATTAATTAAAATGACAATTGATGCAGGTAAGAAAAATAATATTCCTGTTTCAATGTGCGGTGAAATGGCCGGTGATATTTGCTATACCTGTTTATTATTGGGTATGGGCTTAACAGAGTTCAGCATGCACCCCAGTACCATACCTGAAATCAAATACAAGATTCAAAAATGCAATTTAAAAAATATAAAAAAACAGGTTTCTAAACTTTTAAATTATACTTCAATACATAAATTTCATGATATGTTGGATAAATTAGACAAGCTAAGCTAGTTTTATTCATC
>JBGMRJ010000027.1:0-22002 GCA_048061315.1 Gammaproteobacteria bacterium | reverse complement strand
ATTAGAGTTTTTCGTATGTCGAAACAACCAAAAAATTCACTAAATCAACTCACCTACGCATTATTAGCAAATGACTTTGAGCATGTTTCCCGGGTATTACAAAAACTTCACCCTGCTGAAATCGCCCATATTTTTGAAGCATTAACAACCACCCAACGTAAATTAGCCTGGCCCTATGTTGCACCTGAACACGAAGGTGAAATCTTACTGCATTTAAATGATGAAGTTCGAAGTAGTCTTATTGAGACAATGGACAGTGAGCAATTAATTGCAGCTACTGAAACACTTGATCCTGATGAATTGGCAGATATTCTGCCCGAAATGCCTCAAGAAGTAATCAATGAATTACTCATGAGCATGGAACATCAGGAACGAACTCGCCTCGAATCCGTTCTTTCCTATGATGAAGATTCAGCTGGTGGATTAATGGATCTCAATACTGTCGTTGTTCGTGCAGATATAAATCTTGATGTGGTTTCACGTTATTTACGACTTCGAAATGAATTGCCTAATGGCACAGATAATTTATTCATAGTTGATAGAAATGAAAAATATCTTGGCGTTTTACCACTAATTGACCTTCTAACTAACCAGCTGGATTTGACAGTTTCTGATTTAATCAAAACGAATGTAGAAGCAATTCCGGCATCCATGCCAGCAAAGGAAGTTGCATTAATCTTTGAACAACGCGACTTGATTTCAGCACCTGTCGTTGACAATGACAATAAATTATTAGGTCGTATAACCATTGACGATATTGTTGACGTTATTCGTGATGAGTCTGATCACTCCTTTATGAGTATGGCTGGATTAAATGAAGAGCATGATATGTTTGCTCCAATATTAACAAGCACTCGCAAACGAACTCTTTGGCTCGGCATCAATCTACTAACGGCAATATTGGCTTCCTGGGTAATTAGCCATTTTACATTAGCATTAGAAAAAGTTGTGGCTTTGGCTATCCTTATGCCGATTGTTGCCAGTATGGGCGGTATTGCCGGTAGTCAGACATTAACCCTGGTGATTCGAGGCCTGGCACTAGGTCAGGTAAGTGATATAAATTCAAAACGATTATTGCAAAAAGAATTGCTGGTAGGTATAGCCAACGGTGTAATTTGGTCAATTGTAGTAGCCATAATTGTTGGTGTCTGGTTTGATTTTCCGCAATTAAGTTTGATAATCGCATTTGCAATGATGATTACTCTGGTATTAGCCGCTGCAGCCGGTGCTATCATTCCATTGTTTTTAACTAAAATTGGAGCCGACCCGGCACTTGCAGGAGGCGTAGTGCTTACAACAATTACTGACATTGTAGGATTTTTTACATTCCTGGGTATTGCAACATTATATTTATTATAAAATTACTTCTTGATTTTAAAATAAACTTACGCTATAAAACCAGTTAAGTGAATTTGAATTAACCCTTAAGGAAAAACAGTGGCTAAATCAAAAAGAATTCGTTGGGCAGATGTTTATCAATGTGAGATATCCGCTCAAGCGAAGTTAATTACAAGTGTACTTGCTGCAAACGGACTTCAGGCAAAAGTTCAACGCAAAAAATCAAAAAAGACGAGTAATACTGTGCCCTACGTTCGAGTTAAGAAAAATCAAGCTGAACATGCGAAAGTATTACTATCAAATTACAATTTATCACTTTAATAACGATTACGTTTAAAAATTTCTAAAGTTCATAAAATTTAGTTACCTGCAATTTGCATTTTCTCGATTAGTATTGATCCGCATTGAATATTACCTCGGGTATCAACATCGCTTGCGATATTCACAATCTGAGAAAACATATCAGGTAAATTTCCCGCTACTGTGATTTCTTCTACTGGATATTGAATCTCACCATTTTCAACCCAAAACCCTGCTGCACCACGAGAATAATCACCATTCACCATATTAACGCCTTGCCCCATTAATTCAGTAATATAAAGGCCTGTTCCCATTGTTTTAAGTAATTGTGATAAATTGATTTCATCAAGTTTATTTTTAATTCGAATATTTCGAACACCACCAGCATTTCCTGTAGTTTGCATACCGAGTTTTCGTGCTGAATAACTGTTGAGAATGTAATTCTGAACAACACCTTCAGTCATCCACTCACGCGATTGCGTCGCTACACCTTCAGTATCAAATGCAGCACTTCCCATACCTTTAACAATATGGGGTAACTCGATAATGGACAAAAAATCGGGAAATATCTTTGTATCAATAGAATTTAATAGAAAACTTGCATCTCGATACAGCAATGAACCATTTATACCTCGTAGAAAATGTCCAATAATGCCTCCCGCTATTTCAGAACTGTAGATAACAGGTGTTTGAATTGTTTTGATTTTTCGGCTACCCAATCGAGCCAAAGTTCTTTCAGCGACTTTCTGTGCAATATTGTTGACACTATCTAGATCGAGAGGATCTCTTGCTACTGAATACCAATAATCGCGTTGCATAACGTTATCTGCTTCTGCTATCAATGCACAATTAATGCTATGACGAGAACTGGGATAATGTCCTAGAAAGCCATGGCTATTACCATAGATTCGAAGACCGGTGTGACTGTTAACAGATGCACCTTCAGAATTTGTAATTCGAGAGTCAAAATTCTGTGCAATAGACTCACATTCTTTAGCAATATCAATTGCAGATTTAGTATTGATATCCCAGGGATGATATAAATCCAGATCAGGGAAGCTTGTAGCCATTAACGACTTATCAGCCAAACCAGAAAATTCATCATCAGAAGTATAACGTGCAATATCACATGCAGCATTTACAGTATTTAGTATCGCTTGTTCTGAATAATCAGTAGTACTCGCCGAGCCTTTACGCTTATCAAAATACACCGTTACTCCGAGACCTTTATCTCTATTGTGCTCAACAACCTCTACTTCGCCTAAACGTACAGTAACCGACAACCCAGATTCAACATTTGCACCCGCCTCAGCTTGTGAAGCACCATTTTGTTGTGCCAGCCTCAAAACGTCATTAATAATGTTTTTTAAGCGATCAACATCCGGTAATTTATTTTCAGTGATTACAGATTTAGCAAGTGAACTTGACATAAAAGTCTCGTATAATTAGTTTTATATAACTCTATTTTACTAGGCTATACACTAACATTCAAACTTTCTCTGAAGTAATAATACGAACTGCGAAATGGATGAAATAAATCAGGATAAACCCAGTAAATCACAGCTGAAACGAGATGCTGAGAATTTACAAGAACTTGGCAGCGCTTTAGTTAAGCTGCCCCATAGTGTCCTAGATAAATTTCCTTTACCTGAAGATTTACTAGAAGCGATTAAATTAGCCAAATCGATAAGACAAAATGGCGCATTAAAACGGCAATTACAGTTTATTGGTAAACTAATGCGAAACCATGATACAAACAAAATAAAGGAAATGTATGATAATTATCATTTAAAAATACGTCAGAAGAATAATAATTTTCATATCTATGAAGACTGGCGGGATAAATTTTTATCTAATGATGAATCGGTTTTTAACGACTTTATTACCGAGTGCCCTGATGTTGATCGCCAACATTTACGTCAATTACAACGCTTATCGATAAATGAAATAAAACAACAAAAAGCCCCTAAAAATTCTAGATTATTATTTAAGTTCATCAAAGAGAGTATTGATCAAAAAAATAACAAACAGGATTAATTTTTAATTAGTGCTTCAAATAAATTTATTGTACTCCACCGACCGTTAGTCGATCTATTTTTAATGTCGGTTGACCCACACCAACTGCAACACTTTGTCCCTCTTTTCCACAAACACCAACGCCAGTGTCCAATTCAAGATCATTTCCAACCATCGAAACGTAATTTAATATTTCCGGGCCGTTACCGATGAGAGTCGCACCCTTAACAGGTGATTTAATTTTACCATTTTCGATTATATAAGCTTCATTTGCAGAAAAAACAAATTTTCCCGAAGTAATATCAACCTGACCACCACCAAAGTTGACTGCATACAATCCTTTTTCTACAGTTGAAATAATTTCTTCCGGATCGTCATTACCGGGCAGCATAAATGTATTCGTCATACGAGGCATCGGTAAATGCGCGTAAGACTCCCGTCGACCATTACCTGTGGATATAGAACCCATTAATTTTGCATTCAATTTATCACTCATATATCCTTTTAAAATTCCTTTTTCGATTAACATTGTACGTTGTGTTGTGGTTCCTTCGTCATCAATATTAAGCGAACCTCTTCTGTTATCCAAACTCCCGTCATCAACAATAGTACATAACTCTGATGCCACTTTTTCTCCAATCATATTCGAAAATGCTGAACTGCCCTTCCGATTAAAATCTGCTTCTAAACCATGTCCAATGGCTTCATGCAATAATACACCGGGCCATCCAGGTCCGAGAACAACAACCATTTCACCAACAGGAGCATCGACTGCATCCAGATTTAGTACTGCTTGTCGCACAGCTTCTCTAGCATAACCCAATGCGCGCTCGTCAGTAAAATAGCTATAATCATTCCTACCGCCTCCTCCAGAACTACCCTGCTCACGGCGTCCGTTTGATTCTACAATGACGCTAACACTTAAACGTACCAATGGTCTGATATCAGCATTAAATGTACCATCAGATGCAGCAACTAACACAACATCATGTTCCCCTGATAAACTGATAGATACCTGGGTAATGCGTTGATCCATTTTCCTGGTTTCGCTATCCAGCATTTTAAGCAATTCAATTTTATCATTGGAATGTAAAGACTGTAATGGATTATCTTTACTATACAAATTATTATTAGTCTGCGCTTTCCAGGATTGCACACTGCCACTCTGACCTCGTGAGGATATCGCTTTCGCAGCATTAGCAGCATGAGTTAATGCGGGTAAAATAATTTCATCAGAATAAGCAAAGCCGGTCTTTTCACCGCTAATAGCTCTAATTCCAACACCTTGATCAATATTATAACTACCTTCTTTTATAATTCCATCATCCAAGACCCAAGACTCATGTTGTGATGTTTGACAATAAATATCAGCACTATCAATAGAATTTTGCATAATTAAATCTAATGTTGATAGCAAATCATTTTCCGTTATACCTGTCGGTTCGAGGAGTAACTGACTGGCATGTTCTACATTATTAAAACTCATAATTAAATCCTGTATTAAGTAGTAATTTGTCTGTGTTGCAAAACGGGGAAAGTTTTACGAATATTATTTATTTTTGTTAAATCGAGGTCTGCAATGACAAAACCTGATCCACTTGGTAATACTTCCAGAGTCGAACCCCAGGGATCAATCAGGGTACTATGCCCATGAGTTTCACGTCCATTAACATGGTAACCACCTTGCGCTGATGCAACCACATAACACAAATTCTCTATTGCACGAGATTTAAGTAATATTTCCCAGTGAGCCTTCCCGGTAATTGCAGTAAATGCAGAAGGAATAATCAAAATCTCAACTTCTTGTTCTGCCATTTTACGAAATAATTCCGGGAAACGGAGATCATAACAGATGCCAATGCCAATTTTACCAAAAGGTGAATCAAACACACAAATTTCAGTCCCTGCTTCAATAGTTTCTGATTCTCTGTAAGTATCAGTGCTTTCAGGGACATCCACATCAAATAAATGAATTTTATCATACCGTGCAATCACTAAACCATCTGAATTGTACACCAGACTACTGGCCCTAATTCGACTTTTGTCATGAGTTAATATTGGAATCGTTCCGGCAATAATCCATACATTAAAGTCCTTTGCTTGTTTAGCCAGGAAATCTTGAATTGGACCCGTTCCATAATCTTCGCCGACTGTAATTTTATCGTGTTCAGTCATTCCCATAATAGCGAAATTTTCTGGTAATACTATTACTTTTGCGCCAGCTTCTGAACTGCCTTGAATTAATCTTCTCGCTTCGATTAAATTAGAAGACACGTTTGAACCGGAAGCCATCTGTATTGCTGCAAATTTTGTCATTATAATTACTGTCTAGGTATGTAGTTTTTTGTTCATTTAATTTAGTTATTCTCAGTAGAAGGTACTGCGGTATTTATTACTTCTAAATCGATTAAATTTATATCCGAACTTCCTGGTGTTAAACTTATTCGTGATGACGATAGCCCTAATGATATCAACCAACCACGTAATTCTGTTGCCCAAAGTGAACCTTCATCGCCTCCCGGGTAATGAATAGTAAGTATAGAATCAGTTGTTAAGCGTAAGTCTTTTAATGCTAAGGAAATTGCTTCTATCGATAACAAAGTATCAACGCTACGCGGAACAGACCATTGTTCTATCGATAAATGATAGCCCAACTCTGAAGCATATACTGAATTTGAAAACATTAATATGACATACAATATAACCAATCTAAAATTTAAATTATTGTTAAAAAACAGGCTCATAGCTAAAATATTTATTCCTCATCAATAAATTCATCTTCAGATGAATTTAAATTTTCTACCGGTTCAGAGAGTGACGTTATGACAGGTTTTTCCCAGGTTCCGGTAACGTTGTAGGTTCTTGTTTCTGCTTCATTTAAATTGATAATACTACCCAGAATTTTAGTAATAATTAAAGTAGGTACACCTCCTAATAATCCACCTAATACAGCTGTCGTATCTGTAATATTAGGGATTACCTCAATTTTTTGATCAAATTCTCGTTTCACCAGATCAGATTGTCCAGAAATATGAATTTCCGCCAGGCTGCTTTTCATCAACAAATCCTTACTCGACATTATTCCATTTGCAATTCGTACCTCACCAATAACAGAGTCGAAGCTAAGACCTGAACTAAATATGTCGCTAAAATCACCAAACAATCGTTTTGGAAGACTACTCAGACTCAGTAGTCCAAGTAATCTTCCGGCTTTAGGATCTATGTCGAGGATTTCACCATCTGAGACATTAACAAAAATTTCAGCTGATAATTTTTCAGGTGAAAATTTGAATGGGCTATCATGCCACCAAAGTGTTAAATCAGTATTGCTTTTTCCTTTGTTTAATACTGACTTAAAACCCAGTGATGCCAAAGTAGCTCCAAGATCCGAGGAAATAAACTTAACATTCATCAACTTTGTTAAAAAGCGATCTTGATTTTTATATGGGTATATATGCCAAATTCCCGTACTGGTTATTTTAAAATTATTAGAAACTAAATTCAATTTTTTAATATCAAAACCATTTCGAGTATGTTTAAAGTCAAAACTTAAATCTCCGATTAAAGACTTATCGTAAACTATATTTCTGATTTCCCCTCTGAATTCAGGAACAACTCTTGGGTCAACAGCATTAGATTGAACTAGTTTAGTTTTTTCTATCTCATCTTTAACCAATGATTGTTTTTCATTGACATCAATAATAAAAGAATCCACATCAAAAACAACATTTAAATCAGGTGATATAAATACATTATCAGTTTTATGATTGCTAAACTTAAAATCTTTTATAAACTCACTCCAGGATGTAAAATCAATATCACGTATATGACCGCGAATAAATATCAAACCATCTTGTAATTTATGTTTATTTTCTGAATTAAAACTTATTTCTGAACTTTTAAGATTAAATCCTTTATTTGAAAAAGCTATCAAATTTCTGAGCATTATATTATCATTAATTGATATATTAATTTCATTAAGTTCATCCGAAATAAATTTACTTTCTATACTAATGGGTAATTTATCTTCTTTTTCTTTTAAAAGTGGCATTGGTAATTTCAGGTTAATCCCCTGAAAATCTGTTGTAACAACAAATGAAGACGGTATATCCTGTTCGGAAGTTGAATAAGGAAAATTAAAAATACCTTGCCAATTAGTAACGCCAGCACTTTTTTCCATCCAGGGAATTTTTAATCTCTCACGAATCGACTCAGCAGAAAATTTTCCCTGAATAACAATATGTTGACTATAGGATTTTTCTTTTGATTGCGTATAAACCTGTATTGATGCTGGTTGATTAAAACTAATTGCTTCTAATTTTTTAGAGGTAAATCCATTTTCATCAAAATCTAGTTGACCATTTATATGCGTAAACTTAAGTATATTTCTATAAGGGGAAAAAGAACTATCACTCGTAATTATAGAACCTTTGTAATATGTTTTTTGTATTTTCTCCATTGATTCTGATAATGGTACATTAATTTGTAAATAAACTTTACTGTTACCACTAATTTTGAACTTACTAAATAGCGATTTACTATCGCTTGCAATAGGACTATTTACCAAAAAATTAAAAATGTCTGCAGTTGAACTTGATACATTCCCTTTAATTACCAGCTCGGGTTCAAAGTAATTATTAATTTCAACTGTAGTGTTATTTACAAAACTATCTAAAATATTGGATTTTGAGATGTTAATATTTAATCCAGAGCCAGTAAAAGTCATTGATGCTGATGCATCTCTAATCTTAGGCCACTTATTCAAATAATTTAAAACAAAATTCTCACTTTCAAGACTAACTTCAAATTTCCCTTGATTCTCTAAATACGGGAAATCAGCTAACCTTCCTTGTAAAACAACACCTCCCGTTTTCACAAAACCGGATTCAAGACTCTTATCGAGCCATTCTACTAGCTCTTTATCCATTATTGAAACAGGATAATAGTTTTTCGCTTTTGCAATATCACCATCTTTAAAATTAACCTGCAAATCAATTAGTGGTGAGGCTTTATCCCCAGGAAATATCAAATATAAATTAGAATTCAATTTAATATCATTATTACTTTCATTTAAGTCGTTACCCCAAAGATGCCATTCCTTATTGATTTTCCTCCAATCTAATCGCCCACTAAAATTCGATACTTTAATTTCGTCTCTGAATAAATTAGAGAATTTAATCGCAGAATCCACACTATTAATTACCATGGCACCGCTGTTATTTGTAGTTGATATTGAACCACTTAAATTACTAACGCCTGGTATAAACTCAGCTGGATTACTGGTTAAATTAGAAAAATTTGACTGGAATACAAATTCATTTGAAAAAGCATTGCTTGCATTAAATCGAATGTGAGCGTCCGTAAAAAGGCCACCTGGATTTATTTTTTTAATCCTGTTAATTTCTTCTTTTTTAACAATATTTAATTTTTGTACAAAACCACTAAGGTCAGCAATATTGAATTTATCAGCATAAATATCAATAATAGAATCTGGTTGAAAACGATGATGGTTTTCTACGAGCACACGAGTTAAAGGCCAGATTTTATTATTAACTTCATAATAAAATCTATCAATATTCAAAGCCCAACCATCAGCTAAATTATCCCAACGCCAAACTGCTCCAAGCTTATCAACATTAATAGTTTTATTGAATTTAGAAGAATTAAATTTTAAATTTCTAACATTAGTAGCACCGCTTATTTCTTTTAACTGACCTAGCTTATAATCTGCCCATAATTCAAAATTATAAATACCACTAGCTTGCTTTAAAGGAATAATATTTGCGGGGATACCAAATTTTGAAATATTGACTTCTTCACCTTTGACATAGGCCAAGCCTTCCCATGAAGCGGGATTTAATATGTCACCAGTCATATCAAGTTCAATTTTAAACCGTTTGGCAAGTTTACCTTGTAATTGCCAATCACCTGATAAAGTATGCCTTTTTTTATTATTATGAAATAACAAATTAATATTGGAGAATTTAATTACTTTCCTGGTATTTGCGTTATACCAATGTATAGTGCTATTTTCTAATTTAAGTTTATCTTGTTGAAATAACCAATTTGATAACTCACTGGATTCTGTTGAATCAACATGTTTAGACGGGTCAAATTCAGCTACATTTATGCCTTTAACTTTAAATGTGTTATTCTTGTTTTGTGTAACCACCAAATTAATTCCGCTAATAACAAAACTCTTTGGTGAAAGTTCTATTTTTTTTATTGAATTGTAAAGAGACAATCCAATCCTTGCTTCTTTAAATCGAACCATTACTTTATTTGAGTTACGTTCGAGTAAACTTACATTTTTAAAAATAAATGTTGGCGTAAAACCAATAATTTTCGCGTCAAATGTTTCTATTTTTATAGGTTGTTCAAGGTAGTCACTCGCAATCATTTCCAGTTTATCGCGGAGACCTCCAACATTGGATATTAAGGTTCGTGCAAGTGTCATTGAAATCGCCGATACTACAAGCAAAGTTACAATAAAGTACCAAAACAACCTTCGACTACGTTCAAAAAAAGTTAACTTGTGTTTTATTTTCATTTCGAAGGGTTATCTCAATGCACCAGTCGTTACATTAGAACAACATCAAACTGTTCTTGACTGTATTGAGTTTCAACTTGAAATCTAATATTTTTATCTATAAAAATTTCAAGTTCAGCAACACTATTAGACTCTTCATCTAAAAGCACATCAACAACTTCCGGTGAAGCCAGAATAAGTAGATTGTTAGTGTTAAATTGACGTGATTCCCTTAAAATTTCTCTAAACAATTCATAACAAACTGTCTCAGCTGTTTTAATTGAACCACGCCCATTACAAGTAGGGCAAACTTCACATAGAATATGTTCTAGACTTTCTCGCGTTCGTTTTCGTGTCATTTGAACTAAACCAAGTGCAGATACTTCACTTATATTTGTTTTTGCGTGGTCACGATTAAGATTTTTTTCTAACAGTCGCAGAACCTGTTTTCGGTGTTCCGAATCTAACATGTCAATAAAATCAATGATGATGATTCCACCAAGATTACGCAATCGAATCTGCCTTGCTATTGCCTGTGTTGCTTCAAGGTTTGTTTTAAATATTGTTTCCTCTAAATTACGATGACCAACGAAGGCACCAGTATTAACATCAACTGTTGTCATTGCTTCAGTTTGATCTATTATTAAATAACCACCAGACTTTAATAATACTTTTGGTTCCATTGCTTTTTGTATTTCATCTTCAATACCGTAGATATCAAATATTGGCCGTTCACCTGGATAATATTCTATTTTTTTATCCAAATCCGGGATAAATTTACTCGCAAATTTTGACACTTTAATATGAGTCTCTTTCGAATCAATTCTGACTTTTTCAAAATCTGTACCCACCAAATCTCTCATAGTTCGCATTACCAAAGGGAAATCTTCATGAATTAAGGCAATTTTGGAATTTTTATTTTCTTTATCCAGGACGGATTTCCACATTCTTTGCAAAAACAACATATCAGCTATTATAAGCTTACTACTAATTCCTTCAGCAACGGTCCTTACAATATAGCCTCCAGAATGATCTTCTTCCGTCTGATTGGCTATTATATCTTTCAATCGTAACCTTTCTTCTTCATTTTCAATTTTTTGCGAAAGTCCGATATGATTATTATTTGGCATGTAAACCAAATAACGAGATGGAATCGAGATCTGTGTTGTTAACCTGGCACCCTTTGATCCAATAGGATCTTTTAAAACCTGAACTTTAATTTTTTGTCCTTCATGTAATAATTCAGTGATTGGAGTTTCTATTTGCGATTCATTATTTTCTTCAGTGGAAGAGATTTTTGAAATTATATCTGATGCATGTAAAAAAGCAGTTCTGTTCAATCCAATATCGATAAAGGCTGCCTGCATCCCAGGTAAAACTCGATTTACTTTACCCGTGTAAATATTACCAACCAATCCTCTTTTACGCTCGCGTTCAATATGGACCTCCTGTAACACTCCATTCTCGACATAAGCAACACGAGTTTCCTGTGGGGTAATGTTTATTAATAGTTCATCACTCATATTGATCCAGTTTCAATTTCATCTGTATTAAAAATATTTATCCCTGCCTTTTGTAAGCAGCGAGCTGATTCAAATAAGGGTAAACCCATAACCCCGGAATAACTGCCTTTAATTTCTTTTATAAACACAGCAGCCTTACCTTGTATTGCATATGAACCTGCTTTATCCCAGGGCTCATCGGAAAAACAATAGGCTTCAATTTCATCTTCTGTTAAATCCCGAAAACTAACTGATGTTTCATTGATACAACTCCATGCCCCATCGTGTATAACCGAAAGAGCAGTTAACACTTTATGGGTTCTTCCGGATAACCGTGAAAGCATATTAACAGCGTCAGTAAAATCCTTTGGCTTACCTAAGATTGTATTGTCAATAACAATAATTGTATCAGCGCCCAATATTGGAATATTCTTATCCAGTCCCAAAAGTCTACTGGCTGCACGAGCTTTTTCCAAAGCAATACGACTAACGTAATCGTGAGGGTTTTCCTGCAGAATTCGTTCTTCTGAAACATCAACATCTATTTGCTTAAATAGAACCCCAATTTGTTTCAAAAGCAATTGCCGTCGAGGAGATCTTGATGCTAAATATAATTGAATGTGTTCTTGTTGTTTAGACAAAATTTATTCCTGATATTACAAATATTATAGTAACGTTACTTATGGTATGGATGATTTCTAAGTATACAACTCGCTCGATATAACTGTTCGGCAATTAATACCCTGACAAATGGATGAGGAAACGTTAAACGCGATAATGACCAACTTTGTGCAGCTATCTGTTTACATTTTTCATCATGGCCATCCGGACCACCGACTAACAATGCAATATTCTGTCCAGTTGTCGACCATTTATCCATCTGTTGTGCCAGTTCTGGAGTACTCCACTGTTGACCGTTTCCATCAAGCAATACTAAGTAACAATTTTTTGGTACTGCTGAGAGCAACGCCTGTCCTTCTTTTTTAATGACCGCACTAATATCACTATTTTTAACTCTACGAACAGCATTAACTTCAATCAACTCAAGTTTATGTTCTTTAGGCATACGTTTAGAATATTCCTGATAAGCTTCTCCGACCCAATTCGGCATTTTGTTACCAATGGAAATTAAAAATATGCGCATATAGCTATAAACTTACATCGTTTGAAACAATATTCGGACTATCATCACCCCATAGTTTCTCTAAATTATAAAAATCTCGAATGTCAGGTTGCATTATATGTACGACAATATCACCAAGATCAACTAACATCCATTCACCTTGTTGTTCTCCTTCAGAACCTAATACTGTGATATTTTGTTTTCGTGCAACTTCAATTAAATTATTACCAATAGCCTTTACTTGTCTAGCCGTATTTCCACTGACAATTATCATAATATCAGTAAAACTTGACTTCACTCGAACATTTATTGATTTAATTTGAAATCCTTTTATATCCTCAAGCGCCTCGATTACAATTTCTTTAATTCTTTCTAGTTCCATTTTTCACTTCACATAAATATTTTGATTTTTAATAACGGTAATAACTTCATCGGGTAGTAAATATCGAATTGATTTATTTTCCGCCAACATACGTCTAATTTTTGTAGCTGATATATCCAGCTGAGTCACTAACTGAAAAATTATTTTTCCATAATCTGAATTTTTCAATTCAATTCCATTTGATACTTTGCACCTGCTAATAACATTTCTCAACTCCAACGATAGATCAGTTGAGTCCAGAATTTTCTCAACATTCCATCCTGGACGATGAGTCACGATCACATGGCAAAAATTTAAAATGTCACTCCAGCGATGCCATTGATCAAATTTCATGAAAGCATCAATACCAATTATTAAACATAAAATTTGATTTTTCTTTGCTTCATTTCGTATAGATTCTACGGTATCAATTGTGTAACTAATTCCATCTCGATTCAATTCGCGTGAATCCATAATAAATCGTGGTTCTAGTGCTATTGCTGCAGCCACCATATCAAATCGTTGTTCAGCATTAGCAGAAGGTTGCATTCGATGATGCGGTATACTACAGGGTATAAAATGACATTTTTCTAAATCAAATGCTTCAACAACATCTAGTGCAGGACGTAAATGACCTAAGTGAATAGGATCAAATGTACCACCATATACGCCAATTAATTCACTCATTTATATATACAGAATAGAGTAATCATAAAAACTATTATATCTAATGCCGAATATGTCCATCACCAATAACGATATACTTCTGTGACGTTAGACCTTCTAGGCCGACTGGACCTCGCACATGAATTTTATCTGTACTAATTCCAATTTCTGCTCCTAAGCCATATTCAAATCCGTCCGCAAATCGTGTCGAAGCATTTAGCATAACAGAACTTGAATCAACTTCATTCAAAAACCGCCGAGCCAATGTTACATCTTCAGTTACTATTGATTCTGTATGTCCAGAACTGTATTTATCGATATGTTCAATTGCAGCATCAATATCATCTACAATACGTATTGACAAAATTGGAGCCAGATATTCTGTATCCCAATCTTCATCAGTTGCTAAGATTATATCTTTTAAAATTTTAACCGTATTTTTACAGCCACGTAATTCAACTTCTTTTTCGTTATACAATGATGCCAATTCAGGCAGAATATTTTGAGCAATGTCTTTATCCACTAATAGTGTTTCCATTGTATTACATGTTCCATAGCGTTGTGTTTTAGAGTTAAACGCGACATCAACAGCCTTTTTAAAATCTGCTTTCGAATTAATATAGACATGGCAAACACCATGAAGATGCTTAATCACTGGAACTGTAGCCTCACGACTAATTCTCTCAATAAGTCCCTTGCCACCTCGAGGAACAATAACATCAACAAAATCATTCATCGTTATAAGTTCACCCACTGCTTCTCTTTCGGTCACTTCAATAACCTGAACGACATCACTGGATAATCCAACCTTCTTTAATCCTGTTTGAATACAGGATGCTATTGCCTGATTTGAATACGATGCTTCAGAGCCCCCACGTAAAATCGCAGCATTACCAGATTTCAAACACAAAGCGGCAGCATCAGCGGTTACATTAGGACGCGATTCATAAATTATTCCAATTACGCCTAGTGGTACTCGCATCTTTCCAACCTGGATACCAGAAGGCCGATACTTTAGGTCGGTTATTTCGCCAACAGGATTTTCTAATGAGGCAATTTGACGTAAACCTTCTGCCATCGATAAAATACGTTCAGAATTTAATTCCAGTCGATCTAACAATGCTGCATCTAACCCCGACTTTTTACCTGCAAGCATATCTTTCTGATTTTGAGTTATTAATAATTTTTCATTACGCATAAGCTCATCAGCAATGGCAATTAATGCTGCATCTTTACATGCACTATCGGCTCTCGCTATTTCGCGTGATGCCTTTCGAGCGCGGATACCTAAATCCTGCATGTATTTTTTTATGTTCATTTTTATATCCATTACCGTATCACTACTTTTTATTTGTATTTCTGGTTTTCATCGTTTGATATAATAGTGTTGAATATCAATTTGTTACAATGTATCGAGGATTCGTGTTGTCATATTCGCTAAAGGTCAGTGACTCTAAGCTATTAACCTATAGAGATACTGATGGTAAATAACGAAGTCCAGCAATTCCTAAGCTTAATTGTAACAATTCATCCCATAAATTGCCTATTTCATTGCCTTTTATTATGCGATCAGTCTTATTTGCCTTTCGCAGTAAAGCTTGTAATGACAAGCCGGAATGCCGATTTAGCGCATTTTTAACCAGTATTTTTCGCTTATCCCAAACCCGATTTTGTCTAAAAACTAACTCCAGGGTGTTTCCACTTTCCATACTATTCTTCATTTTAAGCAAACTGCGAATTTCTCGTGATAACGACCAGTTAATTAAAATTGGTGTAACACCTTCAGCTTTTAAACCGTATAAAATACGTGTTATATGACGAATATTTCCAACTAAAGCTTCATCAACTAATTTAAACAAATCATATCGTGCACTGTCTGACACCGCCTGCTCAACGATTTCAAATGTTAATTCACTCGAAGGGTACATTAATGATAATTTCTCAATTTCCTGATCCGCTGCAAGTAAATTTCCTTCGATACGATCCATTAGTAATAATAGTGCATCATCAGTGATTGTTAATTTTCGTAACGCAACACGTGATATTAACCATTGACGTAATTCACTTCCCTCAATTGGCCACACTGTAATTGAAACACCCGCATCTGAAATTGACTTATACCATTTTGTATTACTGGTTGCTTTCTCGAGTTTATCGGTAATAATGAGTAATAAAGTATCACTGGGGATATTTTCAGCATAGTTTAATAAAATTTTGGCACCTTCTTTTCCAGGCTTACCTTTGGGCATACGCAATTCAAGTACTTTCTTTTCGGCAAATAACGACAAACTGTCATTTGACATCGAAAAATCTGACCAGTCAAAACCTTTTTCTACAAATAATACTTCGCGATTTATATAACCCTGTTCACGTGCTTTATCGCGAATCAGTTTAACTGCCTGTTGAACCTGAAAAGGCTCATCACCACTCACAATATAGATGGGACTTAGCGTTTTTGATAAATGAGATTCAAGTTTATTAAAATAAATTTTCATTAAATCTAATTATTTAGTTTCTTTAAATGCAAAACTCAATCTGGTCAACATTTGGTTTACTATAAATTCCGTCATTTCCAGTATTAAACGTTTTTCCTGATCCCCGGAGGCAAGTGCATTTGATAGATCAATATTATATTCTCGAGTCTGTCGTAGCTGTTGATTTTTTAAAATTGTTTTACCTTCATTGTCAATTACTGCAAAAGCGATGACCAAATCAAGTTTATACGCCGATGCTTTATTAGAGGAATCAACTGTTAACACCCTACGAACAAAGCTATTTCGGGTAATCGATAATATAGAACTGGTATCATTCTTAGCATTAATACGATTAATACCCAGTTGTTTAATTCTTCTAAATAAAACGATTCCAAGCTCATTAGATGTTACATCCCCGGTAATGTATAATTCCTTTAATATATCAGGAACTTCGATTTCACCACGAAGATGAAAGCCGCAGGATGACAGCAATAAACAATTAAACAAAATTATAAATTTAAATAGCTTTATCATAATTAAATTGATTTACTTAATAACAATATTAACCAAACGACCAGGTACAATGATTACTTTCGATATGCCTTTAGCATCAGTGAATTTTTTAACATTCTGATCTTCCAGTGCCAGTTTCTCTGTTTCATCTCGACTTGCATCGGCAGGCACTTCTATTCGAGCCCGTAACTTTCCATTCACCTGAACAACCAACTCCAAACTATTGCGAATTAATGCTTCTTCATTTACCTTTGGCCAGGGAGCATCAAGAATAGTTTCTTTGTGACCTAATGCTATCCACAGTTGATGACAAATATGAGGAACAATCGGTGACAACATTAAAACAATATTATCCAATGCTTCCTGCATAATAATATAGTCTTCGATGGTATTATACTCAAGCTTATACATTACATTAACTAATTCCATAATAGCTGCAATAGCAGTATTAAATGTAAATCGTCGACCAATATCATCAGAACATTTTTTTATAGTTTCATGCAATAATCGTCTAAATTTTTTCTGCTTATCATCAAGCTTGGAAATATCGTTAGAAATTGTACTAATATTTTTAAACTCAGAATTTTGATGTGTATAAACCAATTTCCATAATCGTCGTAAAAATCGAAATGCTCCCTCAACACCGGAATCAGACCATTCCAGGGATTGCTCGGGAGGTGCAGCAAACATCATAAACAATCGTGCGGTATCGGCTCCATAGGTTTCAACTAAACCTTGAGGATCAACAGTATTGCCTTTCGATTTTGACATTTTTGAACCATCTTTTAACACCATTCCCTGCGTTAATAATTTTTTAAAGGGCTCATCAATGTTGATAAGACCTTCGTCTCTCATTAATTTTAAAAAGAAACGGGCATATAATAAATGTAATATTGCATGTTCAATACCGCCAACATAATGATCTACCGGTAACCAGTGTGAAGCGCGCTCATCTAACATTGATTCAATATTATCAGGGTTGCAATAACGTGCAAAATACCAGGACGATTCCATAAAAGTATCAAATGTATCAGTCTCACGTTTTGCCTTACCACCACATTTTGGGCAACTAACATTATAAAATTCCGGCATGGATTTAATTGGTGAATTAACACCATCGAGTGTCACGTCTTCTGGCAATACAACCGGTAAATCTTTCTTGGGAACAGTAAGCTCGCCACATTTATCACAATTAATTATTGGAATTGGACTACCCCAATATCGTTGTCGCGAAATTCCCCAGTCCCGGAGTCGATAATGGGTCTTAATTTGGCCCTGTTTGTTTTTTTCTAAAAACACTGCAATCTTGTTAAAAGCCTCATTTGAAGACATTCCGGTAAAATCGCCCGAATCTATCAACTCACCTTTTTTAGTAATTGCTGCGTGAGTTAATTCATTTGCATCATCCTGGTCAGCCGTTATTACCTGTTTAATCAATAAACCATATTTTTTTGCAAATTCCCAATCCCGTTGATCGTGAGCCGGTACAGACATTACCGCACCGTCGCCATAACCCATTAAAACAAAATTAGCGATAAATACTGGAACCTGATCTCCGGTTATCGGATGAATAGCCTTAAATCCGGTATCAATCCCCTTCTTCTCCACAGTTTCAATGGTTTTTTCAGCTGTGCCCATCGAACTGCATTCGCTAATAAAGGCATCAACATTATGATGTAGTTTTGACGCTTCTATAGCGAGCGGATGTTCAGCTGCAACAGCAAGATAAGTAACACCAAATAGTGTATCAGGACGAGTAGTAAAAACTTTAACAGTATGATCACTGTTTACAATTTTAAAATTAATTTCGACACCTTGAGATTTACCAATCCAGTTTTGTTGCATGGTTCGAACTTTTTCAGGCCAACCATCAAGGCTTTCTAAATCTTTTAGCAATTCTTCTGCATAATCTGTAATTTTCATAAACCATTGCGGTATCTCTTTTCGCTCAACTGTTTCACCACAACGCCAACAACAATCATCGATAACCTGTTCATTGGCTAGTACAGTTTTATCATTGGGACACCAGTTAACAGCTGCCGTTTTTTTATAAACCATTCCTTTTTTATAAAGTCGGGTAAATAACCATTGCTCCCACTTATAGTAATCTGGATCACATGTTGCTATCTCTCTATCCCAGTCATATGCGAAGCCCAACTCTTTAAGTTGTTTACGCATATAATTAATGTTTTCTCTGGTCCACTTACCGGGTGCTACATTGTTTTTAAGTGCCGCATTCTCTGCCGGCAAACCAAAGGCATCCCAGCCCATGGGCTGCATAACATTTTTACCTAACATCCGTTGATAACGGCTAATAACATCTCCAATTGTATAATTTCGTACATGCCCCATGTGTAAACGACCACTTGGATAAGGAAACATAGAGAGACAATAAAATTTCTCTTTATCCGATTTTTCATCAACGCTGAAAGATTTATTGTGTTCCCAATAATCCTGAACTAATTTTTCAAGTTTTTCCGGGTGATATTGCTCGTCTATTTTTTCATCAAATGACATAGTTAATTTCTTTTCAAATTTAATTTTTAATGGTGGTATGAGGGTTAGATATTACCATATCTCGATTTATTTAAGCTCATTGACACCAAAATTATGAGCTTGCAGAGTCAATTTTTGCTAGTCGAATTTGTTCTCGATAAGCTTCAATCTGATCTCGGGTATAAGTACCGGGAAAATATTTATTTCCCCAGGCTAATATGGCTTGCAGGATATCAGTCAAATCATGACCTTTTTTAGTCAAACTATAATTGTAACGTACCGGACGGTTTTGATATTGCTGCTTTTGAATCAAACCTTCTTTGAGTAAATGTTTCAGTCTTTGCGCTAAAATATTACTGGGGATTTTCTCAATCGAAGCCTGTAATTCACTATAAGTTGTTTTGCCAAAAAATAAATCCCGTATCACTAACAAACTCCATTTATCTCCCAAAATATCCAGCATGTTGGCTATTGCACAGGGGGAACGTTTAAAATCCATTGAATTCATTAGCTTTCAACTGTAGTAAGCACTAACTTAAAGTGGTGTTCAAATTTCTGGTTAAATTTTAGCATATCTTCTAAGTAACTTGCATATTAAAAGTAACTCTTTTAGACTCTCCATTTTAGTGACTTTCAATTACTAAGTAACTAACAGGAGCCAAAATGGAAATTACATTATATTACTGTCCAAAAACCCGAGCTACTCGAATACAGTGGCTATTAGAGGAACTGCAGATACCCTACCAGTTAGAGTATATTAATATATTCAAAGGTGCTGGTCAGACTGAAGAGTATCGCGCTATCCACCCCTATGGCCAGGTGCCTGCGATTAAAATTGATAATCAAATTATTTTTGAATCGGGAGCGATCTGTAATGTATTGGCTGATAAATTTCCCGACAAATCACTCTCCCCAAAATTAAATAGCCAGGAGCGAGCTGAATATGAACAATGGATGTTTTACGCTCCAGCAACACTCGAACCCCCTATATTTCACTATTTACTACACAGTTCTATATATCCAGCAGAACAGCGTATTACAGAAATCGCTGATTGGAATCTCAAGAGTTTTAGACAAGTTTTAATAACCTTAGAAAAAATATTTAAATCTCGAATGAGCGATAAAGCGTATATCGTTGGTGACAAATTCAGTTGTGCTGATATTATGATTGGTTCTGTACTTTTTTGGGCTCCGGATCTCGTGTCGAAATATGCCACTCTCCACAAATACAGCCAAAGGTTGAAATCCAGAACAGCATACCAACGAACGCTGACTACCCAATGATTTAATTTTCAATAAACTGGAACTCAAGCATAATACCAAATACCCAAATACACCTAATTAAAGTAATGCTAATAATAAATTAAAGAAGGTGTAAAATAACTAGTTACAGTGAAGCTTTAACTCAAAGTAAATTATTTAACCTGAACTCGGGATAAAAATCCAATTAAGAGTAGAAAAATTAGTAGCTTACGTTTGAATTATGCTAATGACCACGGCTATTTTTTTAGTTAGAGAATAGTTTGTTATCTTATCCCGAGTTCAGATTAGTTACAGTGATGCTTTAATTTCAAGCAAATTATTGAAATAAATCTTAAATCATTATTTACTAATATAGATTTTCCTGTTATAATCCTGACAAAATTACTCAAGTATTATTTTTCAGGAGCAACAAACATGCAAGCAGAAGTGAATGGTGAAGTAGTTGAACTTAGTGAGGCTGGGTGGTTATTAAACCTGGATGAGTGGAGTAAAGAGCTCGCTGAAGAAATTGCAAAAAGTGAGAAAATTCCAGAGTTAACTGGTGAACATTGGGATATTGTTGATTTAGCTCGCGATTATTTTACATCAAACGGCAGCGTTGCAGAACCACGGGTATTTTCCAAATTGTTAAAAGAAAAATTTGGTAAAGATCGAAGCAGTCAAAAGTACATCTATAACTTATTCCCTACCGGATTAATTAAGTGCGCGAATAAAGTAGCTGGACTACCCCGTCCTAAAGGTTGCAGCTAAAACCGAATCTCGAACTAAATATTAAACAAAAAAACCGAATTTTACTATTCGGTTTTTTTTTCATTAAATTCAAGAGACTTTTAGTCTATACTTAAATTGACAGGGTTAATTGAGGCTTCTCATGAACAATCCAGACAAACTATCTATAGTTAAAACCTATAATCAAATTTTGGAAAATTTATATTCCATAAAAAATTCAGTTGAAGACTCCTCACGTGAAAATTTATCGATGAAACTCGAGTACGCAAAAACCAAATTGCATAAATTTGAAGACATAACAAAAGAAGAAGTTGATTTAATTACAGAATACATACATAAAGATATTACAGCCGCGACTAATTATATCAATAAAACCGGGAATAATATCAAACAATGGTTAAAAAATGATATTGAATTAACTGAAGACAGGTTACTTCATGTATTTGTAAATGTTGTCGATCAAAGTCGAGTTGAATTGCAACAGATGGAAAATTTACTACACGAATGGCACAGCGGTGAAGTTACCAGCATGGGAACACTTGAATGTAAAAATTGTGGTGAAAAAATTACATTTGATGAAACACAAATAATCCAAAACTGTATTAAATGTGATGGAACAGTATTTCAAAAAGATTTTACTTTTTAATTAATAAAATAATATTTTCTATGTACAAATATTATAATAATAAAAA
>JBGMRJ010000026.1:0-29163 GCA_048061315.1 Gammaproteobacteria bacterium | reverse complement strand
CCTCCCCCGCCACATGAAATCAAACTAAGGTTCAATATGAAAAATACAATTTTATAGTAGTTTCGTATAATAGGAATAGTTTGAAATTCGACTAAATCTGAACAAAATCCTTGCACAAACAACTCCTTATCAAAATACCTATTTTATTCAATTTTTATCCGATTAAATAAAATTAGGCTAAATTAACTCAAGTACTGATTCTAAAAATCACATTACTTGCAAATGATAATATTTTACTGCTTAAAAAACGTATGGGCAACACAAAGACCTAAAAATCAAAACTATTTAACGGTACTTAACATAATAATTTTTATTTACACCTCAATTTTTAAACTTATCAGTAGAAGACCAGAATGAAATAAACCACCATGAATTGAACTATACTATTAATAAGGGTAATAAAAATAAAATTGATAATGAAGGGAGAATGTGGAGGTGATTATGTTTTACCGTCGATACATACTTGAATTTTTATTATTGTTACTATTAGTGTTTATTGTTAGCACAACAATGTGAGTACAAGTTCAAATAGGGCTGTTTATTCGATATTAATTGCGACTTCAGCTGATACACCGCAAACAGTGCGTTTTGTTGTCATTAAAATTTTTTCATTACTGACATTTCCTATTTTTGCTCAGATAACACCCACATCAAAACACTGTCGATCATGTTCAGTGTTATTTTCTAATGTTTTTAGTGCATAATAAATTTTCCTAATTTATGCAGTTTCATTCTCAAAAAATATATCACTTTAAGCAGCATACTGCTTTTCAAATGTAAACTACCACTAGACAACAATAATCCAAACTATTTAAAAATGCTTTGAACCTAATGTGACCGAATTGGTACTGACAAATACGACAAATAGCATTAAAAATGGTTACAATAACATGACAAGGAATCCGTAAATGGGGCAGGTAGCCTACATAGTGACGAATGATGTTTATCAGGACGAAAAAATTAAAGACGGTTTGATTGAAGAATCAAGCAATGCGTCAGAAATCGTATTATTAAAAAAAATTGTATCTCACGACCGTGATGCATTTCATACTGTATTTTCGAATTATTACCCAAGATTACAACGGTTTATATCACGACTAACAAAAAATAATGAACTCATAGAAGAGATCATTAATGACGTGATGTTTGTTATTTGGCAAAAAGCCGGTGATTTTAAGAACCGCTCACGCGTTTCAACATGGATTTTTGGTATTGCCTATAATACGACATTAAAATCCCTTGCTAAACAAAATCGACATAAAAGTACTGCTGCAGATGATATTCCTGAAGAAGTTGATCCAGCAACACCGTATACAAAGCTTGCTCAGGAACAACAACTACAGCAAATTCAAAATTCACTGGAACAACTATCCATCGAACATCAAACAGTTGTAGTGCTAACTTACATTTACGGTTATTCCTATATCGAAATTTCAGAAGTAATGTCATGTCCGGTTAATACTGTAAAAACCCGAATGTTCCATGCACGTAAAAATTTACAATCACTATTACCTGATTTTGAAGATGTTCAGGTTATGGAGACAATATAATGAAAATAAATAGTTCAATTTCTTCAAATTTTAATGATGGTAATAACCATGATAAAATTTGGAATCTATTACCCTGGTTTATAAACAATACACTAAAATGTAATGAACGCACTCAGGTTGAGCAACATGTATTAAAATGCAGCGCATGTCAAAATGAATTACAAGAACAACGATACCTGCAAAACAAATTACTTGAAAATGATAAATTACCGAGCCAAAAAATTAATGCTTTCGAAAATGTCATGTCACGCATTGAAAGTGACATTAATGATTCAAAACAATCAGAGACCAAGTCTGGAAAAATTATTCCAATTTCCAACATCTTGCAAAAAATAAAAAAATATAAACGCTATTCAATTCCATCTTCAATCGCAGCGACTTTATTGCTAACTGTTACATTGAGCTTTATGTTATCCGTATCTGACAAAGAAAAACTCTTCACTACATTAACAGATTCACCAACTGAATATCCAACTGGAAATAATTCTAATGAACTTAGCAATTTCAGCATAACTAAGAGTCTATATCTAACACGTATCATATTTAAAACAAATATCTCCACAACAAAAATTAAAGCTGTATTGAACCATTTTCAGGGGGAATTGGTAAAAGGACCTGATGCGCGTAATATTTATATTTTTGATTTCTCAAAAACAATAAACACGGCACAGCAATACCAGAACTTATTAGCCAGACTACAACAACACTCATCCACACTACTGGTATCAGCAATTGTAAAACCAAAATTAAATCCCATTAAATAATGTCCTCAATCAATTACAGTCTCATAATATTGTGTTGTGGAATTAGTGCCTGTACAGCACCGGCTAAGAAACTGGAGGTTAACCTTTCGTCAAATATTCAACGTTCAATACAATCAAAAAGTCAAATAATGGTTATGTTACCTATTTCCAATCAACAAAATATGAATAATAAGATTAAAGCATTACAGCAATCCTATGGTGTTAAGTTAGTTAACTCCTGGTCACTAAAGTCGATTAATTTACACTGTGTTGTTTTTGAATTAAATAAACAGCAACTCAAAAGTACTATTATTAATAACATTTCTCGAGAACCTTATATTGACTCTGTTCAAAAAATGCAATTATTTCAGGTGTTTTCAACCACTAAAAAAAGCAACACTCAATCAATGCTGCATTTACAAAAAGGCATTCAATCCTTAGGCGTCAAAAAAGCACATAAGATAGCAACCGGTAAAAACATACGAATTGCAATTGTAGATAGTGGCATGGATGTTCATCATATTGAATTCCAAAACAATATTGAAGAAGTTAAAAATTTCGTTGAAAAACCATCGCAGAGTTTTACCAGTGATATTCACGGAACTGCTATCGCTGGCATAATTGCATCAACAAATACTCACCAAAACGGGATTATCGGTGTTTCACCTAATGCGCGATTATTAGCATTTAAAGCTTGCTGGCAAACTGAACAACAATGGGGAAAGGCCTTTTGCAATAGTTTTAGTTTAGCTAAAGCCATTAATGTTGCGATATTGCGTAAAGTGAATATTCTCAATTTAAGTTTGGGAGGGCCTTACGATGTAGTTATAGATAAATTAATTCAAAAAGCGCTAAGTGTGAATATTACCGTTGTTGCTGCCACTGGTTCATCTAAAAATAAAGTCATCAGTTTTCCTGCTTCTTTACCCGGTGTGATAGCCGTGAACATGCAATTTAATGAAGATCGAAAAACACTAACAACTCTCAGTTCCGACAAAAAACTGTGTGCCCCTGGCACAAATATTATTACCACTATTCCGGGAAATTCTTATGATTTTTTCTCGGGAAGTTCTCTTTCGACAGCTTTTGTTTCTGGTTCTATTGCATTATTACTAGAAAAAAAACCTGACTTAACACCTGAAAAAATATACAACTTACTTGAGAAAAGCTCTACTAATAATCCCAGTTCAAATTTAAAAAATATCAACTCTTGTGCTGCATTAGAATTACTAACAAATAAAAAAATTTGTAATTAACCTTATTTTATTGAACCTTTTTCTTACATTTGGATACTCACGGGTATATGAAACAACTGTTTCATATAATGGATAGTAATACTTACCACGGATGGTTATTTTTTAGTAAACAATATAGGGAAAAATCGTGATTAAAACTCATCAACTACAAAATATTATTTTTATTATTTTTATTCAGTTAATTCTGGCTTCATGTGGCGGTGGTAATAAAAAAATAGATCAAAATGTGAATATATCCGGAGCTAGTGACAAGGAGCCACCGTATATAGTTTCAACATACCCAATATCTGAAGCAACTGGTATTTCACCTGATACAGATATTGAAGTTCAATTTAATGAAGATATAAAAATTGAAAAAAATAGTAATGTTGTAATTACAATACCCATTTCAGGCTCATCAATAAAACTTCCTGCTGACGCATATCAATTTGATGCTACAACAAAGAAGCTTTATATTTTAACCAAAAAAAACCTGCTAAAACCTGCAACCATATATAAGGTTACTATTTCAGACATTAAAGATTCATCGAATAACAAAATGATAAATTCCTGTTCATGGATTTTTGCAACAAGTGGAAATAGTGCCCCAGAAAGTATTGGTGTTGGAAAAACTGGATTATGTGGCACACTAGTATCACCACCAAATAAACCAAATAATTTCCAAGCTCTTTCAGGAAATGGAAAAATTTTTCTCAGTTGGGATATACCAACTAAAGCTTCACAAAGTAGTTATCGAATTGAATACCTTTCTGACAATCAAAATAATTTCAAAGCGATAAATGAGGTGATTGCGGCTGATACGGTAGCCTACATTGATAAAACTGTTAAAAGTAACATCAACTACCAATATCGTTTAATTGCAATAAATAGTATTGGTGAAAGTGAACCGGCCCTTAGTTTACCTATAACGCCAAGTTCGGTGATAAAGCCGTTTAAAATTTTTGGCCCAGATTTAACGGGATTAAATGCTGGGACTATAATTAATTTTGCAAGCTCACTCGCACTCAGCCCCGATGGAAAAACTTTAGCTGTTGGAATTTCTGGTTATCAATCTACAGGAAAAGTACAGTTATTTAATAAAAATTCTTCAGGTAATTGGAATAATAATCCCATATTTGAAGTTACATCGAACACTCTAAGTTTGAGTGTTGCATTTTCTCCTGATAATAAAACATTAATCATAAATAATTCAATATCCCTTTCATTATATCAAAGAGATATTAACGGTAACTGGAAAAAAACACCTAATACAGGAACATCATCAATTTCTTCAGGTAAGCTATCCTTTAGTCCTGATAGTAAATTTTTAGCTGTCGCTAGTGGGAAAAATGCAAGTGGTACAAACATACCTTACACTAACGGCTCGGTGCATTTATTTCGACAGAATAAATTAGGTCAATGGAATACTAACGCCGTACAGATATTTGGAACAAGTGGTTCTTCCAGCTTTGGAAATGCAATTGCATTCAGCCCAGACAGCAAATCAATTGCCATCGGATTAAATTTGTATACTGGGATTGCACCGGGTAATGGTGAAGTTTATATCTATTCCCGAAATCAGGATGATAGTTGGAGTACGTCACCAACAACTATCTTGACACCAGATATTAATAGTAATAGTTCTGGATTTGGTGAAACAATTTCATACAGCCCTGATGGTAAATACCTTGCAATTGATGCTCCTCAAACATACATAAATCAAATCGGCAACGCCGGAAATGTCCACATCTATGAAAATGATGCGTTAGGAAACTGGGCTCCCGATGCAGTTAAAATTTTGCAATCTAAAATCCCAGGCTCAGTGCATTATTTTGGATATCAATTATTATTTAGCCCAAATAGTAAAAAGCTATTGATCAGCGATAAGAACCAACTTGAAGCGACCAGAGTGTTAACAATTTTTGCAATCGATTCGCTTGGCAATTGGGGTGCTGAACCAGAGTCTACATTAATTCCTAATCCCTCAGTTACTATTCATTTATCATCTGTCCCGATACTTAGTGCTGATGGAAATGAGTTGCTTATCGGTTCTAAACCAATAGCCGATATAAAAAAGGCAACAACAGGACTGGTAAATATTTATAATACTAATTTATTTTTTAAATAATATCACTATGGATAAGGTGTAACACACCTTATTCCATCATTGTAATTTAACAACATGATGATCTATTAGGTTTAATCGCTTCAATAGTAGCTGACACTACATAGTCTGTTACATTATGATCCGGTGCCCAATCTTTAATAAACTCTTTTGATTCATCTTTAGGTTTAATTTTTACATCTTCAAAACCGGCTGCTTTTATCATATTTTCTAAATCGGATATCAACGATGCGTTGCCCATGCATCCTGCGATTAATGCCGGATCATTTCGCATTTGTTCTGGTAATTCAACCGTTGCTACCACATCGGAAATTGCCAGACGACCACCTAATTTTAAAACCCGAAAAGCTTCTTTAAAAACTTGTTCTTTATTCGGTGATAAATTAATAACGCAGTTTGAAATAATGACGTTTGCAGTATTATTTGCGATAGGTAAATGTTCAATTTCACCTAATCGAAAATCAACGTTATTATATTTTCCTTTCACAGCATTGTTACGTGCTTTGCTTAACATGTCTGGTGTCATGTCGATGCCAATAACCTGTCCGGTTTTACCAACTTCCTGTGCAGCCAGAAAACAATCAAATCCACCACCCGCACCTAAATCAACAACAACTTCACCTTCTTGTAACGATGCTATTGCCCTAGGGTTACCACAACCCAAACCCATATCGGCACCAGAGGGAACGTTTTCTAAATCGGTTTCACTGTATCCTAAACGTGTCGATATTAAGGTATTAATTGCCGTATCATCCGATACGCCGCAGCAACTACTTTCAATTCCTGTCGCATTTTTTTCATTACTGGCATTGGCTACCTTAGCATAAGCATCGCGCACATCCTGACGGTGTGAATCATGCTCATTATTATTAGTTGATGTTTTTGGTGTGCAACAATCACTCATAATTTTCGCTCCAATTTTTAACTAAAAAAAGTTTTTAATTCTTTCAATACTACTGGATCAACCCAGCAGTCTACATTTTTTCCACGCCGTTCCATTTGCACCAGGCCAACTCGATTAAGCTCTTTTAAGTGATGCGATAAAGTTGAAGGTGCTATATCCAGCCCTTCTCCTAAATCACCAACACAAAATTTTACGGCTTCATCCGGACTACATTTAGTGCCCGGCTCACAACAATTCATCAAGCGATTAAATAAGGTTAATCTGTGTGGATTGCTGAGTGCTTTGAACATATCAGCTTGCTGTGCAACAGTTTTATAGTTCGACATATTTCGAATTATAGAATATTCAGAATAAGAAATCAACTAAACTATCCAATTAAATAGGAACGGAAATGTATTTTAAATCTATCTAATTGATTCATATATATTTTAGGGGGATTTTTAAAATAATACTGACAGTCCTGACGTCTGATAAGGCTTAAACTATACTACTTAAAAAAAATAAAATTATACTATGCGACATACTCAAACTCGTTTTATAAATCGAGAATTTTTTTTCTTCATTAATTTCTGTGCTGCGATAGTAATAATGGGTTTATTGGTAATAAGCGCAAATTATTATTACATGCAGGTTTATTATACGTCTGTTACCACTGCTGCACTGGGCACGGCAGGTCCTTTGAAATCCGAAATTTATGCTTTTTATATTAAAAATGGCTATTGGCCAAACACCAAAGACTTCAAACGAATCAGTGATTATTTGGGTGATGATAAAACGGTTTCCCAAATAGAAATTGAGAAAGGATCATTTCATCTGCATTTAAGAAAAGATATTAATCTGTTAGGAGGCAAAGTACTTTCATTTCGAAAAGCTGAATCGAAACAACAATTGGATGCACCATTGTGGTGGGTCTGTGGGTATTCAAAAATTCCTGAAGGCATGACTGCTAATGTTAGTAACAAAACAAATATCAATAAAAAATATTTACAAAGGATATGTCAATAATGTTTATTCCCGGTTCCTATGAACACCTATTATTAATTAGCCGTCAATTAGGTTTGCTATTACAGCAAGGTAAAACAAAAGAACAAGCCTTAACACAACTTCAAACTACTTTAGGTGAAACTCAAAGCACTGAGTTAAAAACGATTGAACAGTTGTTAAGTGATGATTCAACGGATCTCGACTTACCGAAAGCAACCGGTCCATTAAATGCTTTAAAACGATTAATTAATCCGGTTAGGGAACATGGCGGTGATGTTATTCGATTTTTTGCGGAATTTAATAAAACATTCCTAAACCAGGACAGTCTATATAATATAAAAAATTACGATACCTCAGGTATTATGTTGTATCTTGTGGGTTTAATAACGTTAGCCGCAATTGTAGTCACTATTTATTCTGTTTATGTTTTCCCTTCAATTCAGGCTTTATTTGATGAGGCCGGTAGTCCGTTACCGCCATTATCGCAGTTTGTATTCACACTAGTTTTAGACTGGGGAGTTTTTATTGCTTTTTGTGTATTTTTATTAATAGTATTATTTATATCAATCGCGATAAAAATTAAACATACCGTTTCGAGCTTAACACTATTTGGAACGTGGATGCTCCGATTACCCGGTTTTCAATTGGTCGCCTCTCAGTATAATTTGTATCTGTGTTTACGCTTTTTACAATTAATGATGCGTTCAGGTGTTAGTCAGGATAATTCACTAAAAATAATTGAAACATTAGCAAAAAATTCAAATACTATTCTTGATAAACAGTTCCAAACATTGATTTTAAAACCACAAAATACTTTATTAAATAATCCTTTAAGCCTTGCTGCTTCATTGGGTAATTTGGATGATGAACTAAGCTTTCAAATAGAGGCTTTATATGAGAAAGCAATAACTAACTTTTCCCGTCTAAAAGATGCGGTCTCTTTTACCGGGATAATTATTGTTGCATTAGTGATAGGTAATTTAATTTTTGCAATGTACATGCCTATTTTTCAGATGGGTAAAATTATTGGAGGAGAATAACAGATGAATAATTTTAAGGGTTTTACTTTAATCGAATTAATGATTGTTGTCGCAATCATAGGAATTTTAGCCGGTATCGCCATCCCTTCATACACAGGATATATGAGCCAGGCAAGACTGAGTGAAGTGCACTCACTAACAGCACGATTAAAGCCAAGTATTGAGGAATTTTACGTTAAAAACGGCCGGTTCCCTAAAAACAATCGCGAAGCTCGACTACCAGAACCTCGTTATTTAATTGGCCATTACATTACATCGATTAGTATTGAAAATGGCGCAATGCACGTGACTTTGGGCAATAAAATTAATCACTCCTTAAACGGAAAAATTGTATCCGTTCAACCACTGGTTGTTATTGGTAGCCCGGTAAGTCCTATCGCATGGAGTTTTGCTTGTGATGAAGCACCCAAGGGCATGAAGCGAGTCGGAAAGAATAAAACAAGTCAGCATCAGATATTGTGTTCACCAACTTGAGAGCATTTCAATTAAATTACAAATCAAAATCTTTTGAAACCGTGACAAAAAACTCAAATTCATTTTGTGCCGTGACGTCTTCATAGGTCATGGATACGGCTAACAGATATCCTTTGATATCTTTTTGAAGTGTGGCACCAACATCATTGCCATCATTTGGTAAATCAAAAGTGCGGCCATAGTGTAATTCAAGACCAAATTCATCCAGCACGTAAAAACTGGTACTTAGATCAAGGTAATCTGAATTCTCCCCGAGGAAATAACGAAAATAGGATGTTTCATAACTAATCCCGCCATAAATTTCATACGTTGATTCAGTAAAAGCACTATCAGTATAAAGGTATTGAACAGCACCAACATCAAAAGCTAACTTTTGTTGTTCGCCAAACGGGGCGCGCCAGCCACCATACAAATCAACTTCGGCACCTTTAGCAACATTCGATGCAAACATACCGGCATACCAGCCTTTATCTTTCGATTGCGCTGCATGATAGGTAGCCTGAATAGCAAGTTTATCGTCTGTTTGAGTTTGCCCGCGAAATACGTAATTACTGGTTAGCGCGACGGTGACTGTTCGATCAATTGCGAAGCTATTTGAAATGGAAATTATAAAAAAGGCTAATAAAAGCACTAATTTTTTCATTCAGTTATATCCTGTCATGTTTAATTGAAACGCTATTATACGCTATATTGTTATACAGTATCATTGAGGACATAAATGTTAATAAGTTCCAGGTTGTTGATTAAGTCTCCTATTTTATTTTACTCAATTCCAAATCGATTGTTGCGGTAAATTTTAAGTATTCATCTTCGGACATATAATGAGCAACTTCTTTTAGGGCATTATTGGCAAGATCGACATATAATTTGGCTTCTGTTTTTTTCCCCTGTCGGGCATTCCGAATGGCAGCATGAATGTGTTGCCTGGTATGTTGTGTTAATTGTTCTTTGATTGCCGGATTAACATCTGACGTTTTTGTTTTGAATTTATAGTGTTTACCTTGAGTATAAATCTCCGTTGAAGCAGAGTAATCGTGATGCTTTATATTTTCTTTTGGTGTCTTAGATTCTGATGTTTTAGTGGCGGAATTTTTTATAAGTTGATTAATCTGACTTGAGAGTAGCTTATGAATGTCATGTGGCTTTTTAGTGCTTGCAGCGTAATTAGATTGTTGTCGAATGTGAAATAAATACAAACTTAATCGATGATATAAATTCTGTATATTATTAATCAATGAATTAAAATCCTGACGAGTCAACACAAGATACTCCACGCTAATTGAAATGGTTTATTTCATATTACTCCTATTTAGACACTATATGAATACCAAGCTTTATGAGTTGATCAAGATCAGATTAAATGTGAAATAGTGCTAACTCGAGATACTACTTGATGATGTTAATTTAACTTGACTACTATCATCCCAGCCTTCAAAACAATGTGGTGCTAACACAATTTTTTTCCAATATTGACGGCGGCTGTGTTCTTTTAACTCCACTTCAGCACACAAAACAGGCCACTCTTTTTCAATAATTGAGATCATATCATTAATAATATCTTGTGCCTGAATATTCGATACCTGAAAGGTACCTGCTATTGATGCTATATTTCTCAAAGAAGCTTCATTAGCAAAACGACCGTTTATGGCTAGAGCCTGTTTTACAGTTTCATCTGTGTGCAACTGAGGTTTCAATCCAAATGCCGGGCTCAGTGTTAATTCATTGCCATCCCATAAAGTGGCTATATGTTTGATGCCATCATCGGTATTACCAAGCAGAATATTAAATGCCAAACGTTTAAAAATTTCCTCCAGAGCAAGTTTACGTTCAGAGACGTGCAGGCGCACAACATCTGCAATGTTATGATAACTAGCAAATTGTGCCTCATATTCAGTTAAGCCCAGTAAACTAAAACCGCTCAAAATAAAATGTCGTGAGGTCTCCGGTATTACGGTGTTGGTTGCTTGTCTGTCAAAACGTTCGACTAATAAAACATCGTGTTCACTACTACTTTCAAATTTAACCGGTGCCACATTAAGCCCGGCGAGTTTAGCCAGTTGCATTGTGATGTATTCTAATTTAACGACATCACTGGCATCATCAAGTGAGGCAAATTTTACTAACCATTCCCGATTATCCCAAAGCATTGTAGCCTTGGGTTGTGCGCCACCCATACTGGAGCCCTGCATTAATACAAAGTCGAGTTCCGGTGGCAAAGGCTGATGTTGCTCTATTTTTGCAGCGGCAGATAAAATATCATCAATGCTCATTTGCTCCATGGTGCGATCGATGTATTCGCTACTGGAACTTTGAAAATCGAGCGCACCACTGCGATTACTGTCGGATAATAATAAATAGTCCAGCTCATTGAGACGCAAATCTGGATAATGATAATCAATCACATGCCGTCCCCAATAATCTGGTGCGGCATCGCGAAAACAGGAATGAATTAAATTCTGCCCTTTTGGGGTAAAACTGCCTTTTTCGAGTGGCAATTCAAATGGCGAAAACCGAATTGCCGCTGCTAATTCGCGGTAACTTTGGCCATAAGTAAATCGGTACAAACTGCTTTGCTTAACAATTTGCCCGGCCACCACGGGCTCGCTGTTACCCGGTAACCAAATCCAGACATAGAGATTATCGATATTTTGAATATTAGAAGTTGTCATCCAGTTCCGTTATGGCAGATCGGCTTCGCTCGGGTAATACACTGGCAAAATTGGCTACCGTAGTAGATAAATGTAATAGTCTATTAGTGTTTTCGGCTAACAGCGGAATACCTATAATAGTACAAGCTTCGAAAACGGTGCCAATTGCGACACTTGGGTCGCCTTTTTCCAGCGCCATAACGGTATAACGGCTAATATTCAAGCGATGCGCCAAATCAGCTTGGCTAAAGGACTGCTCGAGTCGCGCCGCTTTTATCATTGCCCCAAGTGTGCGTAAACTAAGCTGAGTTTGTTTCGATAGATTTATTTGAATTTTGACCATGAGTTGTTTATTTCCGACTTTATTGTACATTAAGTTGATTATATTCAACTTAGTGTAAAATTTCCATTCGATACAACTTTTACCTAGTTTTATCTAGTACGAAAAAAATTAAAACTGGCGTTATACGCAGTATTTACCTAAACTGCGTATAACGCTTGTGATTGAGTACCTAATAAATGGACTATTTATCCGAAACGACTAACCTGCTTTATTCTCAACTTCTAAGCCAATGTCTCCATTCATCCTGAACCTGTTCGCTTCTTAGATTATCTATTGCAAGATACACAATCTGCGGTGGTAGTTGCTCGAGCTGGAATTTTAGTGAACGTGCCGACTCCTGCACGTTATGCATTACATAAACTTGTTACCTCAACTCGACGAGCCAGTTCCTTTCAAACAAAAACACTGAAAGACATCGATCAAGCTGCGTTATTGCTCACTGTTTTATTAGAACATCGGCCTGGGGATATCCAACTTGCATTTGAGGCGGCACATAAAATGCCAGAAAAATTCGTGACACAATTAGTAACTGGCTTGAAAAAATTACCCGACACACTTCAGGATAAGGTTAAGCTTTATCTGCACACTAACTAACATTCTGCATAGTGATAAATCCATAGGCGAGTAAACGTGACCCGACGATTTCATATTCTTCTGGTATTAATTATTCAACTGATAATTACATCATGCTCTGGCTATGGCCTTATTTATGATGATCTTCGTCTTGAAACCTTGGAATTAGAGCAACAGTGTCTAAAGCAACCGGATAGTGAGTGTTTACTTGCAACGGCATCGGCCATAACAGCGACAATGTCGGATGATGTGGCGCACGCTGAAGCGTTAACGGTTATAGCGAAAACACGGTTTCAAACTAATGATATTCAAGCTGCATTGAATACGATTAGGGACATACGTTTAGTGGTGCTGCAATTTAATGCTTTATTTGAACTTAGCGAAATAGCCAAGCAACAACAGCTTTCAAACCGTGAATTGCTCACCTTAGCCAACAGGATAACGTCTGAAATTGAGCAATCAGCTGATAAAATTGCAGCACTGATATTAAACGCCATTTTACACTATGACAATCAACAACCTGAATTAGCGAAACAATTAATACAACAGGCAATTGTGCTAGCAACAACAGACCCTAAAAAGAGTATTGATCGCCATTTTTATAACAGGGTCTTACCCAAAATTATGCAATTCGAAACAGTCAGTGTCATTAAGGCGTTAATCGCATTGCAAGCATCTCCGGCACTTCAACTGTCAGCACAAGCCGAATACAGCATCTTACTCAAAGATCAGAACGCAGAATTGGCCAGACAATTATTTGAGCAAGTTTTGGCTACATGGCACAACATGAAGGATCCGCAACAGCATAAACAAGCCCAAGCGGCAATCGTGAAAATGTTAGTCCATTTTGATGAACTAAAACAGGCTCGAAATATTCGACAACAACAACCCGATGTTATTGCCAAGGTTAGAGCCAGCTCCGTCATTATTCAGCATTTAACCATTAACGCTTCAGAGCAGAATATTACCGAAGCAAAACAGGAGTTAGTGTGGTTACTGCAGAATGTTCGACAACGTCCAATTCCCGATATTCCAGTGAACGCATTACCCCGGGTCAAACAACAAGCCGCTCAGGCTGATTTTGATCTGGCCAGCTTACGTGCCCAGGCCATTGCCGATGTTGCTCTGGGTTTAGCCAAAATGAATAAACTCAAAGAAGCCGTGCATTTTGCTGAGCAAATCCAAACCATTATGGGGCATATTCAAGGCTACACCCTCACCAAACTGGCAATACGCTATGCGCAACAAGACGATATTAATAGCGCATTATTAACCATGGAGTCCATTCATCGACCGGTAAATCGCGCTGCCTGTTTAGCCGAAATTAGTGCCCAGGTTGCTAAATTGGGGGATTTAAATCGTGCTATCGCTATCGCCTCACGAATTAATCGCCGTTCATGGCGCGATATTGCCTATAGTGAGATTAGCATTCTCCAGGCCAGACAAAATGAACTTGGTGATGCTATAAAAACACTCGAAAGCATCCAGCGAAGCTATAGTGCAGTGTATGCCATGACCGGCATCGCCCGCACTTTGCAAGCGAGCCAGAACAAGCGATAATGCCTGTTTTACGAATAGTATTCAGATACTATATATACTGTATCCTGATAAAACGATTAACACAGAACTCAAACCAGCAAATTTAAATGAAAGACGCATTAAGCAATTTATTAAATACCGCAACAGCTACCCTGATTGAAAATGGTGATATTCCAAGTGACACCACTATCCGCATCCAACTGGATCAAGCTAAAGGCAAGGCCGATGATCGCGCCCATGGTGACTTTGCCAGTAACCTGGCATTAACACTTGCAAAAGCAGCCAAATGTAAACCGCGTGATCTCGCTGAAAAAATTATTAGCGCATTACCGGCTTCTGAATTGCTTAGCAAGGTGGAAATTGCCGGCCCGGGATTTATTAATTTTTATTTAAATAAAACAGCATTCTTAACGGTGTTACCTGAAATAATCAAACAAGGTGCTAAGTTTGGTTGCTCTAATATTGCTGCGGGTAAAAAAGTTCAGGTGGAATTTGTTTCGGCAAACCCAACCGGGCCTTTGCATGTCGGGCATGGTCGCGGTGCGGCCTTTGGTGCAGTGGTGAGTAACTTACTGGCAGCTATTGGTTATCAAGTTCACCGTGAATACTACGTTAATGATGCCGGACGCCAAATGGATATTCTGGCCGCCAGTGTCTATTTACGCTATCTGGATTTGTGTGGTGAAACCATCGTGTTCCCTAATAACGCTTACCAAGGTGACTATGTTTGGGACATAGCCGCCACGCTACATCGAGAAAATAACGACACGTATCGTCATGCTATTGCTGATGTTATGAAAAATGTGCCAGACGATTTAACCGATTCCAATCCCGATGGCGATAAAGAAAAACACATTGATGGTATTATTGCCAATAGCAAACAATTACTCGGCGATAATTACCAAATAGTATTTGATGTGGCATTAAATCATTTACTTAGTGATATTAAAAATGATCTCGAAAGCTTTGGCGTTTTTTATGATGAATGGTTTTCAGAGCGCAGCTTGATAACCTCGGGTGCGGTTGATGACGCTATTGAACGGTTACGCGAGAAGGGATACATTTTTGAAAAAGAAGGCAAGGTCTGGTTTCGCTCCACTGCTTTTGATGATGAAAAAGATCGGGTGCTGGTGCGGGATAATGGTTTAAAAACCTATATCGCATCCGACATCGCCTACCACACTAATAAACTGGATCGCGGTTACGATGAAATCATTGATATCTGGGGTTCGGATCACCATGGTTATGTGCCCCGCGTCAAAGCCGCGATGGATGCCTTATCCGGCAGAGCCGATTCCTTAGAAGTACTGCTGGTGCAATTCGTTAATTTGTATGAAGGCGGCGAAAAGAAAGCCATGTCGACCCGTTCGGGAGAATTCATTACCTTACGACAACTACGTCGTGAAGTGGGTAATGATGCCACACGCTTTTTTTACGTCATGCGTAAAAATGAACAACATCTGGACTTCGATATGGATTTAGCACGTAAACAATCCAGTGAAAATCCTTTATATTATATTCAATATGCGCACGCAAGAATTTGTAGTGTTATCCGCAAAGCATCCGAAACCGATATGGCTTATGATGAAGGTGTAGGTCTGGAAAATATCGCGGCGCTCACAGAACAAAGCGAAGTTGCTCTAATGAATACCTTGCAACAATATCCAGCATTAATTGAAAAAGCGGCAAAAGACCACGAAGCTTACATACTCTGTAACTATTTACGCCAGCTTGCCACGGTATTGCACAGTTATTATGATGCCGATAATAAACGAATTCGAATCCTGATAGACGATACCACACTTCGAAATGCGCGATTACTATTACTACATGCAACCCGGCAAGTGTTACAAAATGGTTTAAGCTTAATTGGTGTATCCGCACCAGAATCCATGTAACTAAATTTAATCAAGATAGATAATGACTCAAGATTACGCAAAAAAAACACGCAGCAGCAGAGAAAAACACAGCCTGCCAGGATGGGCATGGATGCTCGGTGGCTTAACTGTCGGGCTGTTTGTTGCTTTATTGGTATTTATTAAAGAGCATCGTCCTGAAACAGCAAATACCCCACCCCTCAATACCGTGGTTAAAAACTTTGCAAATGATGTTGTTGATGCCAATATTAAACACAACAATAAAAATAATATAAAAACCGAAAACAAAACAGATAAACCCATTATTGGTTTCGATTTTTATAAAATACTACCCGAAATAGAAGTCCCCATTCCGGATCTGGAACAGTTAAAAAAACAGGAAGCCCAAAAGAAAGCCAACCCTAAATACAAATACGTATTACAAGCCGGTTCTTTTCGACAATTATCCGAAGCCGATAAACTAAAAGCCAACCTGGCATTACTCGGTGTAAATGCAGAAATTCAAACTGTCACTATTAACAAAACCGACACCTGGCACCGAGTTCGTATTGGGCCATTCACCAGTGCCCGTAAAATGGATAAAATTAGACACCGCCTGCAGAAAAAACATATTAGAACAATGGTGTTAAAATTAAAAACCTGATTATTTTTGCTATTAAAAATTCAAGGACATAAACGGGGAAGAACCCTGGATTAGTCGTTACAACTATGCATATCGTTATCATTCTCATTTTAATCCTACTGGTTATCTACGGCCCTCAAGTTTGGGCGCAATCTATTTTTAAACGTTATTCAAAAAAACTGGAAAGGATACCGGGCACTGGTGGTGAGCTTGCAACGCATCTACTAAAACATTACAACATCACCAATGTGATTGTTGAAAAAACGGATAAAGGTGATCATTATGACCCAACCGATAAAGCAGTGCGCTTAAGCGAACGAAATTATTCTGATAACTCACTTACGGCAGTTGCAGTAGCCGCACATGAAGTCGGCCATGCCGTTCAGGATTTTAGAAATGAAGCCAAGCTTGCAACCCGTACAAAATTAATCAAACTGGCACAAAGTGCGCAACAACTTGGCGTAATGGTTATGATCGCACTACCGATATTAACAATTTTTAGCCGTTCACCGGCAATTGCACTTATTACTTTAATACTGGGTCTTAGCTCGATGGGAGTTGCAACCTTGGTACATCTGGTTACGCTGCCGGTAGAAATTGATGCTAGTTTTGGAAAAGCATTACCAATGTTAATCGATGGTAATTATATTACTAAAAAAGATGTCGCAGCAGTTAAACGAATTTTACGTGCTGCTGCTTATACTTATGTGGCTGCATCGTTAGCTAGTTTGTTAAACCTGGGAAGGTGGATAACAATGTTACGTAAATAAATTGTTATCCACTAAAAACTACAACTTTTCCCAAAAGATAAACACTATCAGCATATTATCAATATCAATGTCATGGGGATTATCATATTCTGTTTCAAGCCATAATGAATCTCCTGCTTTAATCACTGGCCCATACTGTCCTGGTGTCCAGGCATATAAACTATCAACAGGTAGATGATCTTTATGTGAATGCAATAATGTTGGCCCTTGCCCGACATCGTCATGCGCGACCGGAATATTTTGATACTCCGGTTTAAACTCACGTATAGTTCCTTGCGTACTTTTAAATTTTATTTCATCACCGTGATCATGAATGTGGGGTAGTACCGCGATAATTCTTCTATCTGAATTTACTGGCCACTTAGGTGAAACCTTTTTGGATTTACCCGGTGGAACTGAAAACCCGGAAACACACGGAACAGTATCAACCCAGTCAATATTGGTGTCTTTATATCCTGCATCCTTGTCATCAACCAGAATTTGAAATCGTAAATAGATTTTTTCAGCTGCAGCTACATTAGCTGGATTTTCCCAATGCCAAATCGGAAACAATGCACCACCATCTAATTTATAGGCATAACCTTTTGGGAAATGGAAATTAGTAAGTTCACTACCAACGGGGATAAGCCAGGGATAGCCGCATTCAAATTCCCGTTGTCGATTTGGTGCAGTATAACCCCAGACTAAATGATGAATCATTTCAGAGTAAGCCGGATTATCCGAAACAATATCAATACTACCATCATCATTACGACGAACTATATCGATATTACTTGCCACATACCACAAAGCCTGATTTTCAGGTAGTGGAATATAACTGGTTTTTGGAATTACCGGATTGTCTGGCATTCTCACAAAATTTTCATCGTATGCATAGGCAGAATTTTCAACAGCATCGACACCAACATAAGCGGTTATTAATTTCTGTTCAGCTTGTGCTTCCTGTAAATTACAAAACAATACCATTACTGTAGCACTGTATACTATTATTAATAAACTAAAACGATTCATCAGTAGTTTTCCGAATTTACTCATTTTCAGATCTCCATAAATTTAAAAATGTATAAAAGATTTTATTACTTTTAAATACAATTACTTTTCGATTCTTGCGGTAAGCTATTTTATTAAAGCACAGATTGGTATCACTATTTGTTACAGTATGTAACCTGCTTAATACTAATTAACAAAACGCCATTCAGCAAAAATTAAATTAGGCACCCAGCAAAGCCAGGCGATGATGGCATAGGCCAATGTAAACTCAACTCCACTCGCCATACTCAATGGTAAATACAGCCGCAAGGTAACAGCCGCGAAGGTTAATGAAAAATTTCGTATCATCCATTTTTTATGGTCAGAGATTGCACCTCGACGAATCGATAAATAGGCACGGAATCCGGAGTAAAGCCAAAGAATTGCAAGAATGCCAAAACCGGTTCTGGCCACACTGCCTCCAGCGGCTAACTGTGACAGATATAAACCCGATAACCCTCCCAGCAGTACTCCTACCGCTAAGTATAAACGCCCCATCCACCGATGGGCATTTTTGTATTTTGATCGAAACCGGGTATTAAACTGAAACGGTCCAATAAGTAAGGCCAGTAATGATGCAAATACGTGGGTATAAATTACCGAAGAATGCGCGATGAAATTTAATTTCATTGCAGGTGAAACCACGGCACCTAAAGGCAAAATGGTATAGGTAAAAACAGCATAACCCGCCACTCCAAAGCTTAAAAAATACAGTAAGAATTTTCCTACAAGGTTCATAGTTATACCAATTAAATCGATTTAGAGTAATTATGTCATACAATCAACTGTTTGCCTGTAGCGAAATGTATCAAATAGGTCTTAACATAATAGTCTAGATAACAATGAGTTAATGATGAAACAAGTTGTTACAACAATTGAATAATTAAGCACCAAATATCACTGTGTCATTAATTAATCTTTGATATAGTCAACTACCCCCTGATTTTTTTTAAATATTACGCATTATAATATGCTCACCAAAGGACAGGTTTAGGGAAATGACAACTGAGCAAACTCAAATCAAGCCCAGAATTATATTGGTTGAAGATGATGAACGTCTTGCACTCCTGGTCGTTGAGTATCTTGAACAACATGATCTTTCGGTAACCGTTGAACACCGTGGTGATACCGCAGTTAAACGAATACTCGAAACTAATCCTGATCTAATTATCCTAGATGTTATGTTACCCGGCATGGATGGTTTACAAGTATGTAAATTTGTTCGTCACGAAATTGATTGCCCAATCCTGATGTTAACAGCAAAAAATGATGATATTGATCAGGTTCTTGGCCTGGAGTTTGGAGCTGATGATTACATTACTAAACCGGTTCAACCACGGGTATTGCTAGCGCGAATTCGCGCTTTATTACGCCGCACAAAAACAAAATATCAATCTGGCCAGAAAGCCACTTTATTTGGCAATGAACTGGTATTTAATGAGATTCGAATTAATAAATCTTCACGTCAGTTATATATAAATGATAATCCAATTGAATTAACCAATACCGAATTTGAGTTACTCTGGTTGTTGGCTAATAATGCCGGAGAAATTTTAAGCCGCGATAAAATTCTAGCGAGCCTCAGGGGAATTGGCTATAACGGTTTAAATCGTTCAACCGACATTACCATTTCAAGGTTACGTAAGAAGATTGGTGATACTGAACACCCATCACAAAAGATAAAAACAATTCACCGAAAAGGTTATATGTTTGTTGTAGAAAATACTGTGGAATAAAATCATGGGACGAAGTTTTGTTCGATTATACATTTTTCTGGCGATTACAATTGCATTATTCATAATTGGTCTTAAAACGCTACCAGAAATATTATTGGATGACATTCTTGCACAACAAATATCAAATGAAGCCAATGGTACTTTTTATCTTATAAAGAAAGAACTTTACTCAGTACCAAAAGATAAATGGCCTGATAAAATAAAAGAGCTAAAACCACATTTTGGCTATCATCTGGATTTGCATAATTTGTCTGAATTAAATTTTTCTCAAAAGCAAATCGAACGACTTAATAGCGGTATGTTAGCCACTACAAAAGATACCTTTACTGTTGCTGAAACCATGTATTCTTTAATACCCGACACTCGCAAAGTGATCAGCATGTCTTATCGCGAAACCGGTTTAGAGCACTTTGAACGAAGTGCACGCGGTGCTTATTATATTGGGATGAAACATCTTAAAAAACATCCTCAAGAAGAATGGGCACCGGCATTGAAAGAGATGTCCAAAGGCTTTCAGTACCCTTTAAAACTTGTATTATTGAATGATCTCACACTCGACAAAGAATACGTAGACATAATTCGTGATGGAGGAACATACGCAAAAAATCCTCATGGAAATGGTAAAACGTTTTATAAACGCGTGCCTGACTCTAACTATGTTATTCAGGCAGGACCTATTCATGTTAGTACCTTTATTGTTGATCTGTTTCATTACGCTATGGCCTTACTTGCCATTATGATTGCAATAACCATTTATATCTGGATGCGACCTATCTCAAAAGATTTAACACAATTATCATACGCGGCATTAAAATTCGGAAACGGCCAATTCGATACCAGAATCAAGGTTCGAAAAAATTCTGCCATTTTACGGGTAACTGAAACCTTTAATGGCATGGCGGATCGAATTAAAAAATTAATCGATTCTCACAAAGAATTAACCAATGCTGTATCGCATGAACTTCGAACACCGATTTCACGCCTACGCTTTGGAATTGAAATGTTAAAACAATCTAAAGATCAGGGGACAACTCAAAAATACATTGACAGTATGAATACGGATATTGATGAACTCGATAGTCTGGTATCTGAACTTTTAACTTATGCACAATTTGATCGCGAAAAACCTGAACTTAAGCTTGAATCGTTGCACTTTGAATCCTGGATCAATAATTTTACCGAACATCACCGCCTGGGAATCTTTGAAATTAATTTACATCTGGATAAAACCAATGACCTGGAGAATAAACAAATTACAATCGATTCAAAGTTAATTCATCGTGCCATTAGCAATCTTATCAATAATGCCATTCGTTATGCTAAAAATGATATTAGAATTAGTGCCAGCCACAATAGCGATACTTTTATAATTTCAGTTGAAGATGATGGTCCTGGCGTGCCTGAGGATGACAGGAATAAAATATTAGAGCCTTTTACACGACTTGATTTTAGTCGAGATCGTCGTTCAGGAGGCTGTGGTCTGGGCTTATCTATCGTAAAACAAATTGCCATCTGGCATAATGGTAAAATTACGATTTCTGATTCAACATTAGGTGGTGCTAAATTTAACTTTGAATGCCCTATTTAATTACCAGTTAATTTCTTGAATGTGTCTACCGTTATGTAAAATGTCAGGATTTAACTGATAACGAATCGTTATTATTACATGCCTTGTAATGCTTAGCAGATGTAAAATAGGTTATAAGATATTGAATAATCTCATAAATCCTCCACCATTGTGTGTCGATAAATAGGCGGATGTGAATTATGGCAATTTGCTGTGTGAACCATCACAAAATGGTTGATCAACCGTTTGCTTACAGCCACAAAGTGATACCATTTTCTTCTCTGCTATAGAGAATTTAACCGGAGAAAAATCGCCACCCTTGTGGCTACCATCACAAAAAGGTTGTTTAGTTGATTTACCACATGAGCACCACCAATAATCACCCGCATCAAGCTCAACAGTATATGGTGATTTTTGTGCACAAACAGGGTTTGACATGATCTATTACCTCAGAAAAATAGTATAATTAATAAAGGGCTGATTAAAAATAAAATTATAAAGCCACTAAAATTAGTAAATAGTATAGACAACAATAAAAAATAAAACGTTTTTATGCAAAATACACTGTCAATTAAAAATTTGAGTATTTATCATCTTGACGATATCAATATTGAAATTGCTTCATCGAATACCATTGGTATTTCAGGCGATTCAGGCACCGGTAAATCCATTCTATTACATGCCATAGCTGATATGACTCCCTATACTGGAACATTATTGTTAAATGGTGTTCTCGCAACTGAAATGAAACCCAATGAATGGCGTAAAAAAGTCGGTTTACTAACAACCAATAGTTATTGGTGGGCTACAAAAATTTCAGATCATTTCGAGTCTGAAGACGATGATGACTTTGTTGCTCTCGGCCTGGATTACAGTTTATACCACACTGATGTATCGCGCTGTTCAACGGGTGAATTGCAGCGTTTAGCACTGATACGGCTGCTTGCGAATAAACCTGAAGTGTTATTACTAGATGAACCTACTGCTAATCTTGATGAAAGCAATCGATATCGTGTTGAAGAATTAATTCATGATTATCAACAACAGCATAAAGTTCCCGTAATATGGGTAAGCCATGATATAGAACAACTAAAGCGTATGACTAACAACTGTTATATTATTGATGATGGACAACTAAGAGTGAATGAAGCATGCATCAATTAACTCCTCTCGATCTTGCTCTTGCCAGTTTTTTTATTCTTTTACTTGCTGGACTGTCCTGGTATTTACACCTGGGCCTGCACAAACGTATTTTAATATCGGCAGTACGCACTGTGGTACAACTGGTATTTATTGGATTCATTTTAAAGATTTTATTTGAACGTGTTGAGTTTGAATGGATTTTATTATTGACTACCATAATGTTATCTATCGCAACCTATGAAGTCATGGCGCGCCAAAAAAGACGTTTCACCGGATATTGGGGTTATGGCCTGGGGTTTGTTACATTATTCATTTCTTCGTTTTCTATCAGCTTTTTAGTATTAACGGTCATCATTGATGAATCACCCTGGTATGACCCGCAATTTTCTATTCCGCTAATTGGCATGATGTTAGGTAATTCCATGACATCCCTAGCCCTCGCACTAGACCGATTGACCCAATCAGCGATTGAGAAACGAGCACAAATAGAGGCTCAATTAATACTGGGCTCGAACTGGACAGAAGCCATTCACGATATCATGCACGATAGCGTTAGAGTTGGAATGTTGCCTATAATCAATGCTATGGCAGCAGCCGGTGTTGTGAGTTTACCCGGTATGATGACGGGGCAACTTTTAGCGGGTGCAGACCCAATGGATGCCATTAAATACCAGATCTTAATTATGTTTATGATTGCAGGTGGCTCAGGACTTGCATCTATTATTGGAGTGCGAATCGGCGCACGATATCTATTTGACGATAGATGGCGACTACGGTTGGACCGCCTTCAAAAAAATTAAGGACAATAAGTTTGTAACAGGACAAACTTTGCTAACTTATAAATCAATACTATCGATGCTCTTAATAGGGATTTCACTCGGTATAAGCAATATCGGGATTTTGGGTGAAATATACAAATGGACTGATGCCGATGGTATTGTTCATTTTGGTGATAAACCTGAGAATAATCCAGCATCAGTTTATAAAGTCCCTAAGGGTAATACCTCAAACGTCAGTACCACGAATAAAGAACGTGCAGAAAAACAAAAAAAATTAACTGAATCATTGAGAGACGCTCGCCGTGATAAAGAAGAACAGGATGATAAAAAAAGAGAAAATATAAAAGTAAGAAAATACAACTGTCGAGTTGCTAAAGATGATTTAGCTAAATATCAACGCGCCTCCGGTATTTATGATCGAAATGATGTTGGCGAAAAAGTGTATCTAAATGAGAAAGAACGACTGCGTGAAATTGAAAACATGAAAAATCAAGTTAATAAATGGTGTAGTTAAATCAAAACTAATCTTGATAAAACAAAAACAATTGGTGTAATAGGACTTGGTGCTATGGGTACCGGTATTGCCCATAATCTTGCTAATGGCAATCATCTTAATTTTGTATTTAATCGAACGACATTCAAAGCCCAACAATTTCAAAAAGACACTGGAATAGCTTATTGTGAAAAGCTAAATGATTTTTCTTTGAAGTGTAACGTCATTTTTACCAGTGTATCATCGGATAATGATATTCTCGAAATAATTAATGCGCTATTACCAAACTTACAAAATAAAACTATCATTATAGATACCTCAACAATTGGTATCGATACAGTGGCTGAATGTAATACTTTATTAGCTACTAAAGATAGTTTCTTTCTTGATGCCCCGGTTTCCGGTGGAACTGAAGGTGCTAAAAATGGCGAACTCGTGATGATGGTAGGAGGCGATGAATCAATTCTTGATTCCATTCGTAATATTATCAGCTGTTTTACAAAATCAATTTATTTCATGGGTAACTCAGGAAATGGCCAAAAATCGAAAGCCGTTAATCAAATTATGGCTGCCGGTATCAATCAAGCAGTAACTGAAGCCCTGTCTTTTGCACAAGCAACTGGACTGGAAACCAATAAACTGATCGATGCTATTTCCGGTGGCGCTGCAGGAAACTGGTTTTTAGAGCATCGCGGCAAAAGCATGACCCAGGGAAATTACCAGCCCGGCTTCAAAGTAAAATTACACCATAAAGATTTACTGTTATGTAATAAAATTATAGAAGAAATGGGTGAAAACCGACTACCCATTATAGAGATGACTTTAATTCATTATCAACGATTAATCGATCAGGGTTATGGTGAAGAAGATATTTCAGCCTTGTTTCGAAGTAAGCAACAATTATTGAAGAATTAAATAATAATAAAAAAGGGCATCTAAAATCGATGCCCTTCAGTTTGTAAATTAGAAATTAAATTTACAAGATATAACCTCGTTCATCATGTTGCGTGATGTCCAGACCTTCGGTTTCATCTTCTTCACTAACACGTAAGCCAATAACGATATCAATAATTTTTAACAGTACAAAGCTAATAATACCGCCATAAACAATTGTGAATACTACTGCTTTTAATTGTACGACGAATTGAGCTCCAGGAGTGATATCAGCTGTGAAACCACCCATGCTTTCTGGTGAGAAAATACCAGTTAATAAAGCACCAATAATACCACCAATAGCGTGAACACCAAATACGTCTAATGAATCATCATAGCCGAATTTTCGTTTCAGTGTAGTTGCAGCAAAGAAACAACCACCACCGGCAGCGATGCCGATTATCAATGCACCAAATGGAGCCACACTACCCGATGCAGGAGTAATAGCAACTAAACCAGCAACGGCGCCAGACGCAATACCCAGAACACTTGGTTTACCGTGTGTGAACCATTCAATAAACATCCATGCTAATGCCGCGCTACCTGTAGCAATTTGTGTTACTAACATCGCCATTCCAGCATCACCATTTGCAGCAGCAGCACTACCGGCATTAAAACCAAACCAGCCGACCCACAACATTGATGCACCAATTAAAGTGTAACCCAGGTTATGTGGCGGCATTGCTGTTGTTGGAAAACCTTTACGTTTACCAATCATAATAGCAGCAACTAAACCTGCAATACCGGCATTAATATGTACAACAGTACCACCAGCAAAATCGATAACACCCCAATCCCAGAAGAAAGCACCTGGACCACTCCATGCCATATGACAAATTGGCGCATAAACCAGAATTAACCATGCTGCCGAGAAAATAAGTAACGCACTAAATTTCATACGTTCTGCAAAAGCACCAACTATTAATGCAGGTGTAATAATGGCGAATGTCATTTGAAATGTAATCCAGACAGATTCCGGAATGCCACCGCTTAAACTTTCTTTAGTTAAGCCATTCAGAAACATCATTTTCATGCCACCAACAAAAGAGTTTATATTCGTTTTACCCTCTACCATCCCAGTAGTATCAAAGGCAATACTGTATGCAAAGAAATACCATAAAATGGTCATCAAGCCAGTTATCGCAAAACATTGCATTAACACTGACAATACGTTTTTACTGCGAACCATACCGGCATAAAATAATGCCAGGCCAGGAATTGTCATAAACAATACCAACGCGGTTGCAGTCATCATCCAGGCGGTATCACCTGAATCAAGTTTATCTTCCGCAAATGCAATTGCCGGCAAACATGCCAGCAGTAGACCTGCGACTAATCTTGAATTTAAAATCTTGTTAATCATTTTTTCTCTCCTAAAGGATAACAGCCGAAGCTAGATAAATGTTCGATGTTATAAAGCTTCTGATCCGGATTCACCTGTTCGGATCCGAATTGCTTGCTCAACGTTATAGACGAATATTTTTCCGTCTCCAATCTTGCCGGTATTTGCTGCTTTGGAGATAGCTTCAATAACCTGATCTAATAATCCGTCATCAACAACTGCTTCAACTTTTACTTTAGGTAAAAAATCAACAACATATTCAGCACCACGATATAATTCGGTATGCCCTTTTTGCCGTCCAAACCCTTTAACTTCTGTTACGGTAATACCCTGCACTCCAATATCGGATAAGGCTTCACGCACATCATCGAGCTTGAATGGCTTGATAATTGCCATTACTAATTTCATGTAAAGATCTCCTTTGTTTTTTTATTTATAAAACGAACTAAAATGGAATTTATTATTATTTTAAATACTCTCTTTCTCTAAATTAAGAAAAAGAGAGTTTTTTGCTAACAATTTGTTAAAAATCAAATGCTTTTGAATAACCTACAGTTAAGCGCATTGAATCATTAGTTTTATTTGCACCAGCTGCAGTTGAGCTATCATCATTTTTATCAATAGCGAATGTGAAATCACCTTTCATGAGAGCTACTTGTAAATGTAAATAGTCATCTGATCCACTATCATCATAATTATAACTACCAAGAGTCACGGATAAATTTAAATCCTTTTTCATCTCAAATTCACCAGTACCGTAGATATAAAAATCATTTTCCTGGTTTGTACCAGATTTAGAAATAGTATAAGCTAGACCAGCAGTCCAGTTTTCTATTGTTCCATTAACATAAAGTTCAGCTTGATCAGTTGAATTAACCGGATAGCGATAATCGATAAAGCCTACATCCAGATCGATTTTTGCAGCAGTGAAGCCATAACCACCATAAATATCAAATTCATATTCTCCACCACCAAGATTCGATGTCCAACCACCAATGTAAGCACCTGATGGATGGCTCCAATCGACACCACCCGAAATTGCTGCTAAATCATTCGACTGTGTTTGCCCACGATAGATATAATTTGAATTAACCGCCACGTTACCAGTGTAACTCCCCGCAAATGCAGTACTACTGGCCAATAAGCTTACTGCAACAACAGAGGTTGCAAGGATAGTTTGAATTTTCATATTAGTTTTCCTGTTATTTTATTTTTCATTTAAATGAATATTGCACTATATTGTCAGGTATTGTCTAACTACTAGTGCATAAGCTATGCCAAGCTTTTAACTCTAATTTAATCAATAGCTTAACTCTAACACAACTAAATTTTGCACTAAATATGTGCATTTAATCAGCTGCCGCTAGCTTATCGCACCAGACTAGTGCGAAAATGGAATAACATCACACTCTGAATTTCATTTAGAATTTATTAATTTTACAATAAAGCGATATAATGCATGTCAGATAATGACAGCTATATATAAGGAATGGCATTAATGAAAACCTCATTCATAGACGATATCACAAGACAAGTTACCGATGCATTACCAAAAGACTTTAAGTTGTTGAGTAACGACGTACGAGAAAATTTTCGTGCAACACTACACAGTATGTTAAATAAAATGGATTTAGTAACCAGAGAAGAATTTGATACTCAGAGCGCTGTATTGCAACGAACTCGTGAAAAATTGGAAACTCTTGAAAAACAACTTCTGGAAATAGAGAAAAAAATTAAATAATTTTTAAATAAGAACAAATTATAAAAAGGAACGGAATCCATGTCACTTGCTGTTGTATTCTCCAGAGCTGCACTGGGTGTTGAAGCACCACTCGTGACAGTCGAGGTCGATTTATCCAATGGCCTACCGTATTTTTCAATTGTTGGTTTACCTGAGACCACGGTGAAAGAAAGTAAAGATCGTGTTCGTAGTGCAATGCTAAATTCGAATTTTGAATTTCCGGCAAGGCGCATCACAGTTAATCTGGCACCTGCCGATTTACCAAAAGAAGGTGGCCGCTTTGATCTTCCGATAGCGATTGGCTTATTGGCATCATCTGAACAAATACCCAATATAAAAATAAACCAATATGAATTTATTGGTGAGCTTGCCCTTAGTGGCGAATGCCGATCTGTTCATGGTGTTTTACCTGCTGCAATACAAGCGCGAAATGCCGGTAAGATTTTAGTGGTCGCGGAACAAAATGCTCATGAAGCTGCCCTGGTTAGTGATCTGGAAGTATTACCAGCCAAAAACTTAAATCAAATTTGTGCCCACCTGAGTGGTCAACAACAGATTGATGTATACGTTTCAGAACCACAACTCGAACATGTTACTAAATCCACATTATGTCTCTCTGATGTTCGTGACCAACAGCATGCCAAACGTGCATTGGAAATTGCTGCAGCAGGAGGACATAGCTTATTAATGGTTGGCCCACCCGGCACTGGTAAAACCATGTTGGCCAGCCGGTTACCGGGGATCATGCCTGACATGACCGAGCAAGAAGCACTCGAGGCAGCCGCAGTTCAATCAATCAGTAATTCACGTGCATTCAAATCTGAAAACTGGCTACAACGCCCCTTTCGTAGCCCCCATCACACTGCTTCCGGCGTTGCTCTCGTTGGCGGTGGTAGTCAACCTCGTCCGGGTGAAATTTCATTAGCTCACAATGGTGTTATGTTTTTAGATGAATTACCTGAGTTTGATCGAA